>JBKJLJ010000113.1:0-15478 GCA_046597015.1 Bryobacteraceae bacterium | reverse complement strand
ACGCAGCCGAGCTGCTTAAAGAAATTTTTTGAGAAGACCGCCACGTCTACCTGGAACTTGTAGTGGACTTCGCGGCCTTCGACCTTTTGAATTTCGTTGTTACGGCCTTGGCGCGGAATCCATTCCAGAATGTAGTTGGAGCCCGACTGGGTTTGGTTGTCGGCGTTCGTAAAGAAGTGGAACAGAGCCCAGAGCCCGGTATCGCCGGCGACCGAGAAATCAGCGGTGCCGACTTTCGCCGTGATCTTGGTTTCGCCACTGCCGCCGGGCCAGCTAAACTGCTTGCCATTTCCCGCGGTCAGGTTTGCCTTTTGGCCATCGATGCTGACGCTGTAGCTTTGGACGACGTCGGTTTTGATGGGGGTGAGGGTGTAGCGGAGGGCGGGGGACTGCACGCCGCCGGGATAGAGCATGTCGCTGAAACGCATCGTCTCGTTAAAGAATCGGACGAAGTTCGGGTTCATTTGAATGGGGCCGGGCTCGCCGGTGGGTTTGTATTCTCCGCCATCCTTTTTCAGATACTTCTGGAGACTTTCTTTGTAGAAGGTGGGGAGAAGGCCGTCGTTGGGGCGGAAGATCTTATTGACGTCATCGAGGGTGGCGTCTACTTTCGAAGTGGGATTGAAGGGGAACTTGCTGAAGACAGCATTGTAGCTTTTGCACATGCCGCCGCCCTTGGAATTGAGTTCGTCGGCGCCGACGCCTTTAAGCATGCGTTCGACTTGCAGAATCGGATCGTCCAGCAGTTTGGCCGAGAGGTCGTCCATTTTAGCGGCGGGGTCCGGGTTGAACCGGCGGGCGATGCTCTTGACGAGCATGTGCGAGTCGCCGGCCATGGTGACGGTTTTGGCGGCAATGTTCACGTCGGTTTTGGCGGCGGCGGCTTCGACGACGCCGGTTTGGAGTTTCGCCAGGGACTCAATGTAGGGCCCGGTTTTTTCCGCGTAGATGTAACCAGGGTTGGTCGCCGGCGGGGGGACGACTTCATGGATCGGTTGGAGGGCGACCTTCACCTTTTCGTTGTCCACGGAGGTGTGTTGCGTAGCGAGCCAGAACAGGGCGAGCAGGGGCGTCGAATTGTTCGAGACCGCTTCGAGCTTGGCGGCGGCGTCTTCGAGATCCTTGTACTTTACGACCGAGGAGTTCTTGATGTAAGTCTGCCAGGCGAGGATGTAGTCGGCGGAGTAGAGCTCCGTGATGTCCTTGCCGAGTTGGACGGGTTCGAAGTTCTGCGACGTGTTGCAGGTGGTCCGAGCGGTGTCTTTACTGACGGCGGTATCGCCGCACAGGACCCAGGTTTCTCCTCCGAAAAAGGATTTCGGATTCTTGATGAAGCCGGTCATGGAAGCGAAGCCAGGGCGGGTGAAGGCGCCGAGCACGTCTTTGTTGTTCAGGACAAAATCGGCGGAATTCTTGATGTCGCGGTTAAAGTTGACGGGCTTGTTGAGCTTGTTGGCCGCGGCAATCATGGAGAGGTAGATGGGCTTCACGCCGGAGAACCCGGAAAGGTAGCGGCGGGCGTTGCTGACTGGTTCGGGTTCGAAGGGCAGTGGGCAGCCCCCGGTCTTCATGAACTCGCTGTAGAACTCAAACTGTTGCCGAGCGAGTTTCTGGCGAGGCTCGTCGACGTTTTTGCCGTGGGACCAGGCGGCGAGCAGAGCTGGGGTAGTGACTTCGGGTTGCGCCTTATCGGGATAGGCGGTGAGGGTGAGGTAGGTGCGCAGGTTGGAGAAATTCGCCGAGTAATCATCGTTGGGATTCGGCGTGGCGGGCAGGCGGCTCATCTGGCTTTTCAGATTGAGAACCGTGGGGCCGAGCAGCTGTTGGTTGAACTTCTGGCACCAGATTTTTTTGACTTCGGGATAGGCGGCGTCGCCGGAATACAGGCCCCAGCGGAGGCTGTAGGGCGAGCCGTTGACCCGATAGCCGTCCAGGGTCTGGAGGGTGCCGCGGAGGACTTCCAGCTTTTCGAGAGCGGAGACTTCGGGGAGAGCCGCGGGGTCGGCCGCGTTGACGCTGGCCATGCCGCGGGCGGCTTCGATAGCGTTATTCTCGAGCGAACGGTTGTTGAAGTAAGAGACCGTAAAGCCCGTCAGCGCCCCCAGACCGAGGACGGCCGCGGTGGCGAGGAGGACCCGCTGCGCCATGCTCGTTTTGGTGGACGAACTCGAAGCCATCAGGGCGTCTTTGTCGCCGAGCAGGATGTCGTTGAACAGGCGTCCGAGGAAGGTCCATTGCGGGACTTTGCGGGTGGCGCCGACGGTGGGAGTGCCTTGGACACCTTGGGCCATGAGGCCACCCGGTCCGAGCTTGAACACTTTCGTAGCGCTGGCCCCCGCGTCGAGGGCGGGCTGGTGTTGTTCGCGGGCGGCACGCAGACCGCCGCTGTCGTCGACGATGATGGGGCGGACGCCAGAGAAATAGAAGCCGCGGAGGAAGGGAGAAGTCCGGAGTTGGCTAGGCCGGCAGAGGTCAACGAGGAACTGGACGATCGGGGTCCGCAGCTTGCGGAACTCGCGGGCAAATTCGTAAGCCCCGGGGAGTTTTTCGGGATCGGTTTCGCGGGGAAGATAGAAGAGGCGCTTATCGCCGAGGGAGTAGCAGATGTTTTGGAACAGGTCAGCGACCTGCTTGTTGGCGTCTTCGGCGTAGATGCCCTGGGCAGAGAAGTTCTGCATCGGGACGGTGGCCCCGAGGACCTGGAAGGCCTCTTCATTCGAGAAGTTCCGGACGAACTCGTGGAAGAAGGGCATGCGGTCCATGCGGGTAAACAGCACGTAAACGGGGAAGTTGATGCCGAGGGTTTGCGCAATATCTCCTAGGCGGGCGTTGAGGTTGCGGGCCGAAGCGGTGATGGCTTCGCCGCCGCCGGGGGTGAGGAAGCGTTCCACGTCAAAGCACACGACGACGGCGCGGGGTGCTTGGGCGGAGCCGCCCATGACCGACTTCATGCCGCCCGGGGCCATGCGGCGAACGAGGCGCTGCCAGCGTTCGGCGTTCCCCATCAGAGCGCCGCCGGCGTCGAGAAAGAGCGAATTTTTGGCGAGGAAGACGTTGGCCAAGCGCGTCGAAACGATGTTGGTTTCCTGGTAGACCTGGCCGCAGACGAGTTCCGGCTCGAGGGCGGACTGGACGAGGGTGGTGGTTTTGACGCTCCCCGGTTCGCCCATGACGAAGAAGAGCGGCAGGTTACCGATTTTGGCCCCCGCGACGGCTTTCGCGGCGGCGAGCTTGGCGTCGACTTCTTTGACCATCTGGTCAATCTCCGGGTCGCCACTGGGCTTGGCACCGCTGGCGGCGTCCTGTTTATTTTTCCACCAGACAAAGAAGCCGGCACCGATGATGCCGACGATGCTCAGCAACCCGATGAAGATATACAGGGTTGCGTCTTTGAGGCCGAGCAGAAAACCAAGCCCGACCGAGAGTCCGATCCAAACCACAAGTCCGATGAGTGCGATTACGAGAGGTGACATGGCGAAGCTCCGTTAGCGTCCGAGGGCCAACTGTTGGAGGGTAGCAATGCCGCCATCCAACATGAAGTAGTAGAGGACATACCCGAGTACAGAGAAGACCACGGCACCGATTGCCCCGTAGAGAAGGCGTTTGACCCAGGGGTCTTGCGTGGAAGTGGGGGCGCCCGAGGAGGGAGGCGGTTGCCAATCCGGCGACAGCAGTGCGGAGGAGCGACGGATCCGCGCGATTTTTTCGCCGACGGCGTTCACGATCGGGCCGATCTCGGCGCGATTGCCGATCGAGTAGCGACCGGCGAAACCAAGCAGCATACAGAGTTGGAACATCTCAAGCAGGTCGGCGAGCGACTGCGAGTCGTTCATCCGGACGAGGTTGTTCAGGTGCTGAAAAAAGACTTCGCCCGCGACGTGGTGACCAAAATATTCTTCCTGAAGCGGTTGGCGGGGCCAATCGGCAAAGACCGGGCTGCGCAGGTTGAGGATCGATTCATCGAGGAAGGCAACGGCGGCGAAGATGGCCAGTTGGATTTCCTGCTGATCGTAGCCGCGTTTGCGGGCTTCGGCGTCGGCAATTTTGAGGGCTTCGCGGACCTGTTGACGAAATATATTTGGGTCGGTAACCGGTTGTCGATTCGAGCGCAACCGTTCGGCGACGGTGAAGACTTCCTGGAAGACGAAGGCGAGATTCTCGGCACGACGTTCGGTGCCGTAGGCGGCAGGTGGGGCTGAAGGGGCAGAAGGGTTCATCGAATCCTCGTGGGTAGGGGAGTTACGAGTCTAGCAATGCAAACAGCTCGAGCTTGGGGTCCGGCAGATCGCCGGGGATATAAAGGCCGACTTGACGGGTGCGATTGATCTGGCTCCAGTGGGGGTCGGCGCAGGTGATGGAAAAATATTGGGCGTCGACGCGACTGCGGATGGCCGACGGAGGGACCGGAAGATGGGTGAGAGCCATGCCGCCCATCGCTCTTTCGACGAGCTTAGCGACCCAGTCCGCCGAACTGAGTTTGGCGAGCATGGGCGTCCGGCGGATGACTTCGGCTTCCCCGATATTGCAACGGATCGCCAGGATCCAACGCGACTTATTGAGGGCGCGGGTATCGGTGACGGCTCCGGAGTAGAAGTAATCGGCGGTTTTTTCCAAATGGATCTCAACGAAGCGGGTTGGCACGATGGTCTCCAAATGAGTGCGGATATGGAGGTCGAGCGCTTCAAAAGTTTTATCTAATTTTCGATGATCGTAGAGAGGGATGTCGCGGGGATGGGATTCGATCGCAAAGGTGCAGAGGGCGCCGCCGAGGCGGGCCATGGTGGTGTAGAGTTCTTCGGGGTGGCCCTTTTTGACGCGCAGGATGTGCCGGAGTTCCGGGACCGCCGCGTTGACGCTATGGAGCATCCAGAAGGTGGCAATTTCACTGGTTGAATATTCGCTCCACAGGCTGGCCCCGGCGGTTTTGCCTCGGCTGAGGGTGGAACTCTTCTCTTCGAGAATATCGATGAGCCTAGCGAGCATGGAGAGCAGGCGTTCACTGGCTCCGATCTGGATGCAGGGGGGGACGAAGTCTTGGTCGAAGATGAAGCCGCCGGTGCCATCCCGCTGAATCCGGGCGATCGCGATCGATTGTTGGGGTTCGAAGGGTTCGGTATCGAGAACGAGGCGGACGTTCTTGCGGCCGAGGCGGACGGGCTTCTCGTCGCGTCCGGTGGTTTCGTCAAACACCGAGACGGGTTGAGCGGCGTAGCGCACCGTGGGGTTGGGGCTGTCTTCGGAAGGGAGACAATTTAGCCCGTTATGCTTCATCGGGGGTACGGTGAGCAGCACGGTGACGGTGTCCCGGGTAACCGGGAACAAGTCCGCAAAGGCGCGCCGGGCCGGGAGCGGATCGTGGTCTGGCATGTGAAAGGCCAAGCCATCGGGAAAAACTCCCCGGGCGTGTAGCAACGCCAGGGAGCCGTTGAGGAGAGCCTCAGAATCGAGTTCACACCCTATGAGCCCCCACGCTTCAAACCAAAGCGAGGAGGTAGCAAAGCGAATGGAGTCTTCGAAGTATCGGCCCTGCACCTGAAAATGGTGAGGACCGAGATACATCCCCTCCGACCAGACGACGCGGGAAAGCTGTTTCATTCCGGAACCTTGCCATTTCTGGCAGCATTCACTCTACCATAGAGCTCGATCATCATACGCTCCTTCAATTGTTACGCGGAAAGCGTAGGGAAATCCCTCCACACCCCGGAAATAATCAGTGTATTATCGAATGAAAATCGGTGATGGGATCGAGGTTCGGATTCCGCGCTACATGGTAAGCTTGGGACTCTATAAAGGCGACTTGGCCAATGAGCTTCTACGATAAATACGAATTGCTGGCCCCTCTCCGCGACGACGGCATCAAGACTTTTGTAGCCAGAGAGATTGCGACAGGACGAGCGCTCGAAGTCCACCTGTTTGTGGCCGGGCGAACGCCGGAAAACGCAGTGATTCTGACAAAACTGGATCGACTGGGAGCAGCGGACGCTCGGCTGATCGTCGAGCGCGGCGAACTAGAAGGCAGCCCTTACGTGGTGGCCGAATTGTTGCCGGACCGCAAGACCTTCCGTGCTTGGGCGGATTCGCTGCCCTCGGCGGTGCCCAGTGAAGTGGCGACGGCGGAGATGCCAAAGCTCGTCGTACCACCCGTCGAGTCGGGGAGCGAGCCGTCCTCGTTTACGGCGTCGTTTGCAGCGCCCGCTGCTCCACCCTCTGCCCCGCCCGCAGCCTCACCGGTGACGCCGGTAACCGAAGCGCCATCCTTTACCTCGATGTTTGCAACGGGGGCCCCGGCAGTACCGGTCGTGGTGCCGGAGGCGCCAAAGGCCCCCGCGACACCGGTGTCAGCAGCGCCCGCCGCTCCCGTTGGCGGAGAGACCGTCTCCTTTACTTCGATGTTTGCAACCGCTGAACCGGCGAAAGCGCCGCCCACGCCCGCCGCGTCTGCTCCGGCCGCTCCGATCGGTGGCGAAACAGTTTCATTTACGTCGATGTTTGCGACGGCGGAACCGCCCAAAGCTCCCACCGTTGCGGCTCCTATTACAGGGGTAGCGGCACCGGTATCCGCAGCACCAGTCGCCCCGGCGAATCCCGTCGGTGGGGATACGGTTTCGTTCACATCGATGTTTGCGACGGCGGAACCGCCGCAGACTCCTATCCCTCCCTCAGCGGTGCCGAAGCGCGCCGAACCGCCACCCACCCCAGCAGCTGGTTCGTTGGGAGACACGACGGCCTTTACGTCGATGTTCGCCATGGCGGAGCCGCCGCCGCCGCCTCAATCAAAGCCTCCGCTGCCCCCAACTCCTCCGCCGTCGACTGTTGCGCCGGCGACTCCTGCACCGGCCGCTTCGTCGTTTACGGCCATGTTCCCGTCGGCAGCGCCAGCGCCGATCCAAGGATCTGTCTCGCCCGGGGCAATTGAGCGGGGAGAAACCCTTCCCCCCTTCCGCGTTCCTGCGATGCCGCCGGGTGCCCTCGAACGAGGAGAGACCCTTCCCCCGTTTCGCGCGCCCGTAGCACCGGGTGCCCTCGAACGGGGCGAAACACTGCCGCCATTCCGAGCTCCCGTAGCGGCGGGTGCCCTCGAGCGGGGCGAGACACTGCCGCCGTTCCGAGCACCGATTGCCCCCGGGGCGATTGAGCGGGGTGAGACGCTACCTCCATTTAGGGCGATGGCGCCTCCGGGTTCCAGCGGCTCAGAAGTGAAGCCGGTTCCACCGGCCCGCAGCGACTTCACCCAAATGTTTTCGACGCCCTCGGTACCCGATGGCTCCGCCAAGCAGCCAGCTGGGGCGGGGGCTCGCGAGGACGACTTCATGAAGCTGTTCCAGGTACCCTCGCGGGATAAGCCAGGGACTTCGATGTCGAGCGCTCCGGCCGCGGCGCCGGGCGAATTCACCAGAATGTTTTCGACTCCATCGGCAGCTCCGCCGGCCGCCCCGGCTGCGCCGGTTGCCCCAGGGCAATCGGCAAAGGGGGGCCCGGGCGAGTTTACTATGATGTTCAATTCTTCGGCGGCCCCGCCCGCAGCACCGTCCATCGTTGGGGCCCAGCCGCCGACAGCAGCGCCTCCTCTTCCTCCACAGCCGGCGAAGGGTCCGGGAGCTGCGTCGCAGGGCCCCGGCGAGTTTACGCGGATGTTCTCGGCATCGCCATCTGCAGGAGCGCCGCCTCCCGCGCCGCTCACCATGCCCTCCCAATTCCCGGATAGCGGGGGAATGGGCGGGGGCCTGCCGAACGCAGGGTCGGGATTGCCCTTGCCCAAGGCGGTGGATGCTCCCGGACAATTTACGAGCATGTTCGGGGCGCCGGGTTCAGCCGGTTCGCCGCCTCCGGCAAGTGGGTTTGGCGCGCCGATGGCGGGTCCAGCACCGCCGAAGAGCCCAGTGTTTCCTCCGGCAGCCTCTGCCCCGCCTACTCCCAACTTTCCCTCCTCGGCCGGTAATACACCCCAGTCCGGGGCGACGCAGGCATTTTCCGCTCCCAAGTTCCCGGCTCCCGGTGGGCCCGGAGCGGGTCAACCCGCGCCGGGCCCGAGCGAATACACCCGGATGTTTGCAGCGCCCAAGGGCCCCGGAGTGTCGGAGGCGGGTGGCGGTTCGGCCCCTCCGGCCCCCGGTGTCAATTTCAACTTAGCGGACCTCCAAATGCCGCAGGCTCCTCAGATGCCGCAAATACCGCAGGCTCCGCAAATGCCTTACGTGCCGGGAATGCCGCAGATGCAGGCTCCTCAAATGCCGCAGATTCCCCAAATGCAGGCTCCCCAGATGCCGCAAATGCCGCAGATGCCGTCGGTTCAGGTCACCGCGCCAAAATCCAATTTGGTTCCGATCCTGTTGTTCGTCGGTTTGCTCGTGGTTGCGATCGTCGTGGTGCTGGTTTTCGCGCTAAAGAAGTAGGATGGGGCATGCCATCCGCTGCCCCGGTTCGGAGTGAAGATCGAATTCTGACGATTGATGTCCTTCGCGGCTTCGCCTTGCTGGGCATTCTGCTGATGAACATCCTGAGCTTCTCCTTGCCCTGGGCCGCCGAAGCGAACCCCAACGTTATGGGCGGCACAGCGGGGCCGAACTGGTGGGCTTGGTTTTTGCAGGTAGTCGTTTTTGACGGCAAGATGCGGGCGATCTTCTCGATGTTGTTCGGGGCAGGGGTTATCCTGCTCACGTCGAGAGCGACTCCGGACGCGGCGGATATCTACTATCGCCGCAACCTGTGGCTGATGCTATTCGGCATGATCCACGCCTACGTGCTCTGGGTCGGCGACATTCTCTACTATTACGCGCTCCTGTCGTTGATGCTCTATCCCATCCGGAAATTGAGCGCCCGGACGTTGATCAGCGTGAGCCTTCTGATGATCGCGATCATGACGGGAAACGGACTCTACGAGGCGTACCAAATCCCAGCGATGCGGGACAGGGCCGTCGCAGCGCTGAAGATGGAAAAGGATGGGGCCAAGCTTACCGACGAGCAAAAGAAAGATAAAGAGCAATGGGAAAACCGGAACAAGGAGTGGGTGCCGCCAGCGGAGGAACTCGCCAAGGACGCCAACGCCTATCGGGGCAACTACGCGGTCAACTTCCAGCGGCGGTCCGGGATAGTTCAGAATTTGCATTCGGGGCCATACTACTCTACCGGGACCTGGGACGTTTTGGCTTTCCTGCTGCTTGGCATGGGCTTGTTCAAGGCCGGGGTGCTGACCGGAGAACGAAGCACTGCTTTCTACGCGAAGCTGCTCGCTGCGGGGTACGGGCTGGGGCTGACGCTAAACGCGGTGATGGCCTGGAGAATGGCAGCGGCCAACTGGGAGATCCTTGCGTCGTGGCAGGCTCTCGGTTTATACCAGCTCGGACGGTTGCTGGTGGCGCTGGGGCACGTGGCGCTGCTCGTGCTCATCGTGAAGGCGGGGCGTATGGTCTGGCTCACGAGTCGCTTGGCCGCGGTGGGGCAAACTGCGTTCAGCAACTACATTCTCGATACGCTAATCTGCACGACAATCTTCTACGGGGGCTATGGATTCGGCTGGTACGGCAAGTTGGAGCGCCACCAGCTTTACTACATCGTGGCCGCCATATGGACGGTGCAACTGATCGTCAGCCCGATCTGGCTGCGACACTATCGATTCGGCCCGCTGGAATGGGCGTGGCGGTCGTTGACGTATTGGGAGCGGCAGCCGTTGCGGCTTAGCGTGCCGCTCCTTCCGGAAGAAGAATTATCAGTTCCAGTTGAGGACGAGGAAAGTCTGCCGGAACATACGCCGCCAGATTCCGGGAACGAATTATCGCTTCCCATGCCATCCCGCCCGGAGCCTGATCGAGGCTGAAGTACTGCGAGTTTAGCTTAGCCGGGACGCCGCTGGGGGGCTTGGGCACATGGGTTAACGGCACGCCGGGGAGCGCCTGGCGGACGAGATGTTCCACGTGATTCGCCGAACAGAGTTTGATGAGATGGGGAACCTTGGTGATGAGGTCGGCTTCGTTCATCTCCGAGGTGACCGCAAGATACAAGCGGGTGTTTTTCAGGAAGCGATCTTCGGCTAGCGGCGTGCCCCAAATGGAGGGTTGGAGGAGCTTGAGCGGCAGCGAAATGAAGTTGCTCGGGATGACGGTTTCGAGCAGATTCCGAATCATGTCATCGAGTTCGCTGAAGCAGCCAGCGAGGTTGTCGTGATCGTATTTCGGCAGATCGCGGGGATGGAGGGTTGTCGAAAACGTGGTCATCGCCCCGGCGAGCGAGAGCATGGTTTCGTAGAGTTTCGAAGGGTGGCCGCGACGTACTTCAAGCAGGTGCTGGAAGATGGGGAAGTGGGAATTGATCGTGTAGAGGAGCCAGAAATTGGCGATATCGGCGGTGCCAAAATCGGCTAGGCTGAGATTCTTCTGGCGGCGGCTGCCGGCGAGCATCGAGCTTTTGGCGGCTAGAATTTCAACCAGGCGACGGGTAATCGCCATCAGGTACTCACTGCCTTCGACATCGAGCAGCGGCGGGACGAAGCGTTGGTCGAGTTCGAGAGTGCCGGTGGCGTGGCGTTTGACGCGGGCCACGCGAATCGTGGAGTAGCCTTCGCGGGCTTCGTTCCCGGTAAGCAGCCGGAAGTTCTTCCGGGCGACCTGAACGGGCTTTTCGATCGTGCCGTTGTTTTCGTCACGGAGCAGGGCGACGTCGGCGTAGTAGCGGGTAGCGGCGTCTTTCTTGGTGGCGAGCGAAATATTCATTCCCGGGATGCGGGCTTCCGGAATACACAGATAAATGTCGAGCTCTTTCTGATCCGGATCGAAGGCTTCGGCGAGTAACTTCGGCGGCGGCGGCGGATCAGTGGCCGGGATCTCAAACATGAGACCGTCGGGCAGCATGCCGCGGGCTTCGGCGACCGCGAGGTTCCCGTTAGATAATTGCTCGTGGTCGATTCGTACCCCTTCAAAGCCCCAAGCCGCGAAGGAAAGGGCTTCGGTCTGAAAACGAAGAGTTGATTCGATGAACCGATCCTGTGTCTGGAGATGTTGGGGACTGAGCAGAGTCCCTTTCATCCAGATCACTGGCTGAAGTTGCCTCATATGGCCTCAAAGGTACCACGCGGAAACGAAGGGCCGAAACCCGCACTACAGCGGAAGAATTTCCTCGCGGTCGGGATTGTAGTTTAGACGGCGTTTTTGAACGTAAGCGATGTTGCCGAGGTGGGACGCCGCAGCGGATCGATGGCCGATGTAGACGTCGCCGTTGGGCAGTTTCCGGGTACGGCAGCAGTCGATGAAGTTCTCGACGTGATCGATAGTTTGGTCGCGGGGGCTCTTGACGGTGACCGGCACCGCACCGCGCTCGGCGGAAGTAAAGATGAACTCGCTGCGGGTGATGTAGAGCTTGCCCTCGGTGCCGCAGAACTCAATGGCAGCGCCCTTGATGCCGGGGGCGAGGGTCGCCTCGAAAGTGGCGGTCCAATCGTTCGGATATTCCAGGAGAACGTTGATCGTGTCCGGCGCGGTACGGCCGTCTTTGTAGTGGTAGACGCCGCCGGCGGCGCTGGCCGCAATGGGGTTGTCCTGATTCATGAACATGTGGACGACGTCGATCCAGTGAGTGAACAAGTCGGTGACTTGGCCACCGCCATAGTCGAGGTAGGCGCGGAAATTGAAGTACTGCTGCGGATCGTAGTCGCGCCATTTGAGAGGGCCAAGGAACCGGGCCCAGTCGAGGTTTGAGGGTTGAGGGGAAAGCGAAGTGGGAGCTTTGCGGAGGTGGTAGGTGTTCCCGTGCCACCAGGTGCGAACGAGGGTGATTTTGCCGAGTTTCTTCGTATCGAAGTATTCGCGCTTGGCCTGGAGATAGATTTGGCCAGAGCGCTGCTGCATGCCGACCTGGCAAATGCGATTGTTGATGCGGGCGGCTTTGACGACGCGGGGCCCTTCTTCGATCGTGAGCGAGAGGGGCTTTTCGACGTAGACGTCTTTCCCGGCGTTGAGGGAATCAATGGCGGTGCCGGCGTGCCAATGGTCGGGGGTGGCGATCAGGACGGCGTCGACATTCTTCTGGTCGAGCAGTTTCCGGTGGTCGTTATAGCCCTTGGAGTTCGCGTTCTTGGTTTGGAGCTTATCGACCTTGGCCCCGTAGATATCGCAAACAGCCGTGATGTCGATCTGCTTCGTGCCGGTGAAGACGGAGGAGACGAACTCTCCCCGGTCGCCGCAGCCGATCAGGCCGAGGTTAATGCGGTCGTTGGCACCGAGAATTCGTCCGTAGGAGGCGGCGGTGAACATGGCCGCGCCGCGATAAGCAAGAGTACGCCGAGTCATTAGGAACCGATTGTATCAGCAATGTTAGACTCAGGAAGGGATGAAGCGAGCGCTGGTAACGTTAGTACGCCGAGTACGATGAGTTCGCTGCTGCGGGCGTTGCGGGAGTCGCTCAACGGCGAGGAGAAGGATTTTACGACCGGCTCGCTGCGCGGGGCGATAGCGCTGCTGGCGATTCCGATGATCCTGGAGACGGCGATGGAGTCGCTGTTTTCGGTAGTCGATATTTTCTTTGTGGCGCGGCTGGGTGATGACGCGGTAGCGACCGTGGGCCTGACCGAGAGTTTGTCGACTTTTGTTTTTGCCATTGCGATGGGGCTGAGTTTTGCGACCACGGCGTTTGTGGCGCGACGAATCGGCGAGAAGGATCCGGCGGCGGCGGCGCGGGGTGCGGTCCAATCGATTTTCATTGGCCTGGCGGCGGCGGTGGCGATCGGTCTGATCGGCATATTCTTTGCGCCGGAGTTGCTCGGGCTGATGGGCGCATCGGAGGCCGTGCGGAAGAATAGCGGTTATACGCGGATCTCGCTGGGCGGGTCAGCGGCGGTGATGTTGCTGTTTCTGCTGAACGCCATATTCCGCGGAGCGGGGGACGCGGTGATCGCGATGAAGGTGCTGTGGTTCGGGAACGCGATCAACATGTTGCTCAACCCTTGTTTGATCTTTGGTTGGGGACCGTTTCCCGAGATGGGGATCGAGGGGTCAGCGGTCGGGACGGTGATTGGCCGGAGTTGTGCGGTGATCTATCAGGTTTGGCACTTGTTTCGGGGGTCGGGACGGATCCGGCTGACTTGGGAAGCGATGAGGTTCGATCGAGAGTTGATGGGGCACATTTTGAAGCCGGCGGCGAGCGGGATGTTTCAGATCTTCGTGGCGACGGCGAGTTGGACAGCGATGGTGCGGATTGCCTCGACGTTCGGATCCGAGGTGCTGGCCGGGTATACCATTGCGATTCGGGTGGTGATCTTTTCGATTCTGCCGTCGTGGGGGTTATGCAATGCCGCGGCGACGTTGGTGGGCCAGAACTTGGGAGCGGGCAAGCCAAAGCGGGCCGAGGATTCGGTGTGGGAGGCGGCGCGCTACAACCTATGGTTTCTGGGCGGACTGTCGGTCGTGTTTTTGATTTTCGCTGAGGCGGTGGTCGGCATTTTCACGCATGAGCCAGTGGTGGTGGCCGTCGGGGCGGATTGTCTGCGGTTCATTTCGGCGGCCTATGTGTTTCTGTCGTACGGGATGATGATGGAGCAGGCGTTCAATGGGGCGGGCGATACGTATACACCGACGATGGTAAACCTGGCCTGTTACTGGGTGTTGCAAATCCCGCTAGCCTGGACGCTAGCGATCGGGATGGGGTATGGACCGCGCGGCGTCTTCTCGGCGATCACGGTGGCGGAGACTGCGGTGGCGATTGTCGCGGTACTGCTGTTTCGTCGGGGAACGTGGAAGCAGCAGAAGATTTGACGGCGCCGGTAGCAGCCCACTCGGCACCGCGGGCGAGAGTGGCGCGGAAGCCAGGGGTGCGCAGATTGGGATTGTCCTCGCCCTTCGCGGTATGGCCGAACATGGTGGCATAAACGCGGCCTTTGCCCCAGAGGCGAGTCCATTCCATCGGTTCATTGCGTTGGGAGTCTTTGGACCAGGCGTAGCTGATGATGGTAAGTTTTTCGGCGGTTCCATGGAGACCGTAGGTAAGTTGTTCGGAGCGCTGGATCCATTCGCGCGGCATTCCCTGAGTGAGGGGATGGTTGTTGCGCATGGTGATCACAGTGAAGTCGTGACGAGGGCCGTGGCCGACGCGGGGCCCATCGGGCGGAGGGACGAGAACGGGTTTACCGCGCTTATTGATGACGAGACCGGGGCCGAAGGCATTGTCGCGCCAGCCGAGGCCGATGATCTGGTTGTATTCGGGCCATTCGGCGAAGGCGTGATTGGCGGCGTGGAATATGACGACGCCACCACCGCTATTGAGGTAGTCGAGGAAGTCTTCTTCCACGGCGAGGGGCCAGCGTTTGGAGGTGACGAGGGGGCCGCTGTTGTAGTTCAGAATGACGACATCGGCGCTCGCAAACGGTGGCCGCCAAGCAGTGGGACCGCTGGACGAAACGCGGACCTCGAAGCGACCGGTGGCTTCGAGGATCTCGCGGATGGCTTGGGTGGCGGTGCGCCAGTCGTGGTCGTTCTCGCCATCGACGATGAGGGCGCGGAGTCGGCCCGGGGCGAGGGAGAGTAGGAGACCGCGACGGCTTAGACGACCGTGCATTGTTCGATGGCTTCGAGCAGCGCTTCCCGAACCGGCTTAACGACGGGGGTGTACTCGTGAGAGATATAGCCGGTGTAGCCAAGTTCGACGATTTTCTTGCAGATGCCGCGATAGTTGATCTCCTGGTCGACGCTGAGTTCGTGGCGGCCCGGGTTGCCGGCGGTGTGGTAATGGCCGAAGTATTTGAAGTTCTGCTCGATGGTACGGATGATGTCGCCTTCCATAATCTGCATGTGATAGATGTCGTAGAGCAGTTTGAAGCGGGGGGAATCGACGCGCTTGCATACCTCGACGCCCCACCAGGTGCGGTCGCACTGATAGTCGGGATGATTGACCTTGCTGTTGAGCAGTTCCAAGCAGAGGGTGACGCCTTTGTCCTCGGCGCGCTTCTTAACGGCGTTGATGACCTTGACGGTGTTTTCGATGCCTTGTTCATCGGTGCGGCCCCGACGGTTGCCGGAGAGCATGATGACGTTGGGCGCGCCGGCGGCCGCGGCGGTGTCGATGAGGGCGTTCGTGTTGGCGATGATTTCGGGGTGGAGCGCGAGATCGTTGGTGCCGTCGGACAGTTTACTGCTACCGGGAAGCATGGTGGGGACGAGGCCGTATTTCTTGAGAGTGGCGAAGCGGTCGGGGCCTTGGAGGTCGTACCCGACGAGGCCGAGTTCGGCGGCGAGTTTGCATTGGCCATCGAAATCGAGATTGGAGCCGCGGAAGACGCCTCCGCAGACTCCTTGTTTCAGGCGGCCTTTCTTGGCGGGAAGAACTTGAGCGGGAGAGGCGCTGGCGAAGGCGGCACCGGCGGCGAGGCTGGAAGCAAAACTGCGTCTGTTCATGGGCTCGATAATATCATTCATGGGCTTTGCACTTTGGATAGCGGGCGAGCAGGCGTGGGCGGCGGGGACCCACGAATACCGGCCGATGGGGACGGCGGTGATTG
>JBKJLJ010000037.1:0-6429 GCA_046597015.1 Bryobacteraceae bacterium | reverse complement strand
GACTTCGGGGTGCCGATAATGTAGCGCCGCTGTTGCTGTCGAAGGAAGTCGACGTTGGCCCGGCTCGCCATGCCGCGGTCCATCACCCAGATCCGGTTGGCCTGGCCGTAAAGACCTACTCCAAACGCGCTAGCGCTGCCAGGAAATCTCATGCTTCAAAAACGGAAGTTCTGCTTCGTTGATACACCCTTGTTCGGCCGGGCACCTTGACGATCTATGATATCGTGCAGTGAACTTTCATGTGATCAATGAGGCAGGGTTTTTGAGTAGAGTGACGGAGAGTTAAGTCTCTTTTTGAGAAGTCCCGCCGGTGCCGCTCACGCTCCCTCTCGATCCATAGTGACCCGAAAGGAAGGAACCGATCATGAAGCTTGCTCTCCTCCGCCGCGCGGCGCTCGCCGCCATACTGCTCGCAGGCGGAATGCCCCCGGCCGCCGGGCAATTGACCACCGGGACACTCTCCGGCAGCGTGCGGGATGGCCAGTCCGCCGTCATCGTCGGTGCCAACGCTAGCCTCATCAGTGAAGAAAAGGGCACGCGGCTCCCCTCTGTTACCTCTTCGGCCTCGGGCGATTTAGTGATCCCGAATATTCCCCCAGGCGTCTACACGCTGGAGGTCAGCCTCAAAGGCTTCAAGACTCTCAAGCGCACGGGCATCGCAGTCAGCGCGGGCGACCAAAGCGGCTTGGGCGTGCTCACGCTGGAACTGGGCGCCGTCACCGAGAGCGTCACCGTCACCGCCGATTCGGCGCAACTCCAAACGCAAAGCGCCGAGCGTTCGTTCACCATCACCCCATCTTCCGTGCAGAACTTGCCCATCAGCAACCGCAGCTTCACCGCGTTGGCATCCCTGGCACCCGGCGTCAGCGGCACCAGCCGCATCGGCGATCGCGCCTCCACCGGGGGCAGCAATAACAACATCATGATGGACGGTGTCTCCACCATGGACACCGGCAACAACGGTATCCTGCTCCAGATGAACGTGGAATCTATCGCCGAAGTCAAGATGCTGGTCTCGAACTACCAAGCCGAGTATGGCCGCTCCAGCGGCTTGCAGATCAGCGCTGTCACCAAGAGCGGCACCAACCAGTTCCATGGCTCGGCTTACATGGTCATGCGCCGGTCCAAGTGGAATGCCATCAGCCGCACGGCGACGCTCAACGGCGATCCCAAGGGCAAGATCGACGACAAGGACCTTGGTTACTCCATCGGTGGACCCATCGGGCGCCCCGGCCGCCAGAACAAGCTGTTTTTCTTTTACGCCCACGAGTATTCGCCGCGCACCACCGGCGGCTCGATCGTGCGCTACCGTTTCCCCACCGCCGCCGAGCGCATCGGCGACTTCTCCCAATCGGTCGACAACAACGGCACGAGGTTTCCATACATCAAGGATCCCCTCCTAACCGGCACCTGCTCGGCCGCCAGTCAGGCCGCCTGCTTCCAGAATGGTGGCGTGCTCGGTAAGATTCCCCCCAGCCGCCTCTACCAGACTGGCCAGAAAATTCTGGACCTGTTCCCCATGCCGAATGTGAACGTCCCCGGCGTCGCCTACAATTACGAGGGCAACCGCCCGAACCAATCGATCATGTCGCAGCAGCCGGTACTCCGTATCGACTACCAGCCTTGGGACAAGCTGCGGGGCAGCTTCAAAGCGAGCGGTTGGCGTCAACAGAACGAAACCATTATCGGCAACATCCCTGGCTTCAACGACTCCAAGCAGTACCACCCCTTCATCACTTTGATCGCCACCACCGTAAACTACAGCATAAATCCCACGACCTTTATCGAAGGCACCTACGGACGTTCGCAGAACGAACTCGCCGGCTGCGCGCTGGCCCAAGGTGGCACCGGCCCCACGTTCTGTGAAGCCGGCCTGCCCACCAGCGAAAAGGCCAATCTTGATAAGGCGGGGCTCGGCGCACTGCCGTCGCTCTTCCCGGACGCTGGTGTCATCAACCCCGATTACTATGCCTTCCAAGCGCTGGAGACCAACAAGCCGCCCATCTGGGATGGCAAGCGGATCCGCGCGGTGCCGAGCTTCGGATGGGGTGGCCGCATTGGCTTTGCGCCCCCGAACTTCCCGTTCCCCGGTTACCTCAACATCAACCGGAGCCAGGATCTCTCCATCAGCCTCACCAAAGTCTTCTCTCGCCACACGCTCAAGACCGGCTTCTACAACACCCACAGCTTCAAGGCACAGCAGCGTCAAGGCTGGGCCGGTACCATCAACTTTGGCAACGACGCCAATAATCCCCTCGACGCGGGCTTCGGCTTTGCCAACGCCGCTTTAGGCGTCTTCTCCTCCTACAATCAGTTCTCGCGCTACGTCGAAGGCAGCTTCATTTACGACAACACGGAGGCCTATGTGCAGGACAACTGGAAGGTGTCCAGCCGCCTAACGCTCGACTATGGTGTCCGCTTCGTTCGCCAACAGCCCCAGTACGACAAGTTTGGTCAGGCGGCCAACTTCCTGCCGGAGAAATGGACCAGAGCCCAGGCGCCCCTGCTCTATTTGCCCAGTTGCGCCACCGCCTCGCCCTGCACGGGCGCCAATCGTCAGGCGCGCGATCCGCGGAACGGCCAACTGTTGGGTCCAGCCAGCGCCGTCGCCATCGGAACGCTAGTGGCCGGCACAGGGAATAAGACGAATGGTCTCTTCCTGTCCGGGAAAGGCATCTCAAACACTACTTACGAGTGGCCGCTACTGAGAGCGGCGCCGCGCTTCGGTGCCGCCTATGATCTCACCGGGCGGCAGACCATCGTCCTCCGCGGTGGCGGAGGACTCTTCTACGATCGCCCCTCCGGCAACTCGATCTACAACCAGATCCAGAATCCGCCGACCATCCAAAATCTCACCCTGCGCTATGCCCAACTGGATTCGCTCGGCGGCGGCTTGGCCACCGAAGCGCCACCTTCTCTCTCGGTCTATCAATACAAAAGCGGGCTCCCGGCCACCTGGCAATGGAATGTCGGCGTGCAAATGATGCTACCCAAGTCGACAGTGCTCGACGTCGCCTACACCGGTGAACGCGCCTACAACCTAGTGGAAAACGTGGACATCAACGCCGTCGATTTCGGCACCGCCTTTCTGCCCGCCAATCAGGATCCTACCCAGACAAACTCTCTTCCTGGCTCAGCCGTAGTGCCCACCGATCAGATGCGGGCGTTCCGCGGCTACAGCGGCATCTCCCAAGCCATCCCGCGCGGCTGGCTCACGGCGCACACGCTCCAGCTATCGATCAACCGGCGGTTCAGCCGGGGCCTCGCTTTCGGACTCAACGACACAATTCTACTGCTCCAGCGAGGCAATACCGGGGCTCGCCTGCAACACAACCCCGATGGCAGTTTCGGGGTCCGCCCGGACCAAGCCGAAGCCGATAAGTTACTCGGTAACTTCATCCCAACTCGCCACACGGTGAAAGGCAATTTCGTATGGGAGATTCCGGGCACCAAGACCGGCTCCCGCCTGCTCAAGTTAGTCACCACCGATTGGCGCTTCTCGGGCGTTTGGACGGCCTCGACGGGCGGCGCTTACACGGTCGGGACCTCCTACCAGGGCGGCGGCGGCAATCAGAACATCACCGGTTCGCCGAACTACGGCGGACGCGTCCGCATCCTGGGGCATCCCGGCTCCGGCTGCTCCGGTGATCCCTACCGGCAGTTCAACACCGCTGGGTTCGTGGGCCCCTCCGTGGGTAGCGTCGGCCTGGAATCCGGCCCAGACTATTTGCGTAGTTGCTTTTTCCAAAGCACTGACCTGGCCATCGCGCGCGAAATCCGCCTAGGTGAATCCCGCCGCCTCCAGTTCCGGCTCGACATCTTCAACGCTCCGAATCAATCCGTCATCACGGGTCGGAACACGACGATGAACTTGGTGAGCCCGCTCGATCAGACGGTGACCAATCTGCCGTTCGACGCGAGTGGAGCGCTCATTCCTTCGCGTTCGCAACCGAAGAATGCGGGCTTTGGCGTCGCGAATGGGTATCAAGGGCCTCGGACGTTGCAGGCGCAGATCCGGTTCGCCTTCTAATCGGCTAGATCCCCCAACCGGATTCGGTGCTCGGGTTATGCCGCAGTTAAGGGGCCAATGCGGTTCCCACGAGATCGTCACGGCAGGGGCGAATTGTACCGGGCGCGTGATCTGAGACTGGGCGCGCTGTCCGAGTCCGCCGCTGAATCACTTGATCCGACCAGCGGGTGCTGCGTAAAGATTCAAAGCCGCCAACCGGCTCGCCGCCCAGCGCGAGGGTCCCAGCCGGATCCGATTGCTTGCACGACCGTGGAGTGCTTCAGCGAACCACGCGCTGACGTGCTGGCGTGAGACCAGCACCAGCTCTTGCCGGGCGGTGGGACTGCGTTGGTGCCGCGAGCGGATCATGCGTAGAGGCGGCGGGTTAATTAACTATTGGAACAGCGATCGCTGTTGCAGTTTGCAGGTTTGGGTCTCGGTCAAGCTGAGTACCTGCCAGTAGTTTTGTAGAATTGATTTAAGTAAGGGAGTGGACGCCTTCGCGCGTATCCGCCCCTTTTCCCGTCCGGGGCCCCATATCGGCCGTCTGTCCATCGGCTAATCTGTAGATTGGCGTACTTTTCAGACCGGTCAGGTTTCTCGGATCAACGAATCCCCCAGAAGCCGAAGTTGAGGATCGAGCGTTCGGAGAGCTCGCAAGAACGCGGCCTTCTGTGTCCTTTCGGCAAGCCTGCGAAAGGCGGTCCGGCTCAGGATTTCTTTTCTTCCAGCAGTCGCCGAACCGATGTCCGGCCGATGCCGAGCCGTCGTGCGATCTCCGATTTGCTGATTCCTGCGAGAAATAGGTCCCTGACCTCGCCCGTTTTGCCAGCAGTTGTCGGCGGACGCCCAAGCCGCTGCCCTTTTAACCGCGCATGCGCCAACCCGGCCCGCACCCGTTCCCGCAGGATGTCTCTTTCGAACTCAGCGAACACCGAAAGCAGCCCCGCCATCGCCCGGCCCGCCAGCGTGGTCAGATCCAACGCCTCCGTCACCGAAACAAAACCAACGCCAAGAGCCGTCAGTTCCTGCAACGTTGACACCAGGTCGGCCACCGACCGGCCCCACCGATCCAATCGCCAAACCAGGACCACATCAATGTCGCGTCGCCGGGCGGATTCCATCAGCCGCTGACGCATCGCACGCGCGATCGCACCGGAACCCACTTCTTTGCACTCTTCGGCCACCGTCCAGCCGCGCTTTGAGACGTACTCGCGCAGCGCGCGCATCTGCATGGGAAGCGTCTGCTGATCGAGCGTGGAGACACGCGCATACAGCCCAGCCCGCAACATTTTCACCCGTTTGCGTGGCTGGCCAAAAACCCTCTTCGATTTCGACTCCGGACTGGTCCGTTTGGCGGGCATTTCCGCAGTGTATCTGAAGCTGGCCGGAAACTATTGTTTTCGGCCAGTTCAGCCCACGCCAGTGCGGGCCAGCGTCTGGCGATAGTTCCACGGCATCCACTCCGCCGGACTGGCCGCGAGCTCTCGCGCATGGCGTTGCAGCTCCGTCAGATACTCGAACGAATTGGCGCCGCACAGCTGGCAGGTGTGAATCAGACTCATGAACAGATCGCCCACTTGCGCCCCATGCGGCGTCCGGTAGAACAGAGCATCTTTCCTGTGCAAAACGGCCCGTTTTAATGCTCTTTCGACGATGTTATTGTCGAGCGGCGCCCCGGCAACACGCAGAAACAGCGTCAATGGCCGCCAATGGTTCAACAGATATTTGGTCGCCTTGCCGAGCCCGGAGTCCGGCTCCGTTTTGCGCTCGGCAAACTGTGCCTCCAGCCATTGATGCAGCTTCGTCATCACCGGTTCGCTGTGTTCTATGTGAAAGTGCAGCCGTTGCTCCGGCGCCATTTTCGCTTCTCTCGCCTTCGCATCGTGGCCATACACCTCGCCCAGCATCTCCAGCACGTAGCGGCATTGTTCGGGAAAGTTCTCCGCCACATCGACAAACTGCCGTCTTCCATGAGCCAGGCAATAGGCCAGCAATATCTCCGCGCCCGCGTTTAATTTCGGCGCGTTGCGCGACAACGCATCGCACATCTGAATCGGCCCGGGAAGCTCCGCCGCCCTCTGTTTCAACACATCGCCGAGGTTCTCACCGGCATGCTGGCGCCCGGTAAAATACAGCGCAATCTGGCCGCCCTCACGCGTCGACACGATGCCGCTGGTGAACACGCCAGTGCGGTCGTCACCGGGCTCCCGCTCCATCTTCAGCACCCGCATGCTGGTGTCGTCGTTGTGCATCACCTCGCCCTGCGCTGCTTGCCGGATACATTCATCGAGCGCCGGTTTCAAGAGCGCGGCCACGTCTTCGACAATCTCCCACTGCGTCGCCGCCGGCAATGGGATCCCCAGTTGGCTCTCCAGTTTTTCCATCCGGTAGAACGGCACACCGCTTCCATACTTGAG
>JBKJLJ010001018.1:0-3224 GCA_046597015.1 Bryobacteraceae bacterium | reverse complement strand
AGGAGGTACTGGGCGCATGGCCCCCGAGAACCGGTCAGCAGATTCTGCTCTAGATCCCCCGCCCATCCAAGCTCCTCCCGCCTACCGGCCCGGCATGGCCCTGCTCCAGCAACGGCTCGCCGAACGGGGCTACGAGTTCGAGTTCTTTCAGGCCGTGCGCCTGCTCGAACGCCTCTCCCCCCAGCGCTCCCCCGTCGGGCGCTTCAACGTGCCCGGCTCGGAAGTCGCCCGCTTCGAAGTCAACCAGGAAATGGGCTTCCCCGCCAGCCCCATGGAAGGCATCGAGTTCGTCGAGGGCCAACCGGCCCGCGTCAAAATCAACTTCATGGGCCTCACCGGGCCCCAGGGCGTCCTGCCCCTCTACTACACCAAACTGATCCGGGAACGCCTTCGCAGCCGCGACCTCTCCGGCGCCGCCTTCCTCGACATTTTCAACCACCGCATCGTCTCGCTCTTCTACCAGGCGTGGGAGAAATACCGCTTCCCCATCGCCTATGAACGCGGCGACCGAGACCGCTTCTCCCACCATCTCCTCGACCTCATCGGCCTCGGCACCTCCGCCCTCGAGAATCGTCAACCGCTCCCCGACGATTCCCTGATCTACTACACCGGCCTTCTCAGTCAAAGCGCCCGTTCCGCCTCGGCCATGCGCAATCTCATCGCCGAGTACTTCGACGTTCCCTGCGAAATCGAACAATTTATCGGTGCCTGGTACCCCCTCATTGAAGAGACCCAATGCTGCCTCGACGCCCAAGACGTCACAATTTCTGAACAACTAGGCTTCGGCGCCGTCGTCGGCGACGAAGTCTACGATCAGCAGTCCGCCGTCCGCATCATTCTGGGCCCCTTGTCGTTGCGCCAATATTGTGATTTCCTACCAGACGGAATCGCCCACGAACCCCTCAAGGCGCTCGGTCGCCTCTTCGGTGGGCCCACGATCGACTTTGAAGTGAAGCTAATTCTCGCCATGGATCAGGTGCCCGAATGCCACGTTGGCGTTCGTCCCCCTCCCGTCCGCGAGGAAGAAGAATTTACCCTGGAACAAATCCAACTCGGATGGACTTCCTGGGTCAAAACAGTGCCGCGCCATATCGATGCGGCCGATGCCATACTCCGTTTCTAGGTGAGCAAATGAGCGTTAATCTAAAAAGCCTAATCGGCAAACTGAACCAGACTACCCGTGCCGCGCTCGAAGGCGCCGCCGGACTGGCCCTCTCCCGGACCCACTACGACATCGAGATCGAACACTTCCTCCGGAAGCTTCTCGATGCCACCGATAGTGATGCCGCCCACATCCTCCGGCACTTCGGTGTCGATTCCTCGCGCCTCACGCAGGAACTCGACCGGAGCCTCGACAAGATCAAAACCGGGAACGCCCGGACACCGGCCATCTCGCCGTCCCTCCTTAAGATGTTCACCGAAGCGTGGACCATCGGATCCATCGAATTCGGCGACGGACAAATCCGTACCGGACTCTGCCTGCTGGCCTTGCTCAGCAATGAAGAGCTCGCTCGCATGGTCCGAGACGTTTCGAAGGAACTGCAAAAGGTTAATGCCGACGGCCTTAAGAAAGAGTTCTCAGCCATTTCCGACGCCTCGAACGAATCCGTCGCCCCCCTGGCCGCCGCCGGGCCCTCCGGTTCGGGTGGTGGTGGCACCGCCAAGGCCGGCAGCGGCAAGCAGCCGAATCTCGACGCCTACACCGAGAACCTTACCGAGAAGGCGCGTAAAGGTAAGATCGACCCCGTCCTCGGCCGCGACGGCGAGATCCGTCAGCTGATCGACATTCTCCTCCGCCGCCGGCAGAACAACCCAATCCTCACCGGCGAACCCGGTGTCGGTAAGACCGCCGTCGTCGAAGGCTTTGCCCTCCGCCTCGCCGAAGGCGACGTCCCCGGCTCACTGAAGAACGTCGAACTCCACTCGCTTGACCCCGCCCTTCTCCAGGCTGGTGCCGGCATCAAAGGCGAATTCGAAAATCGTCTCAAGGGCCTCATCGAAGAGGTGAAGTCAAGCCCCAAACCCATCATCCTTTTCATTGATGAAGCCCACACTATGATCGGGGCCGGGGGCTCAGCCGGCCAGGGCGATGCCGCCAACCTGCTGAAACCCGCCCTCGCCCGCGGAGAAATGCGCACCGTCGCCGCCACCACCTGGGGCGAGTACAAGAAGTACTTTGAAAAAGATCCCGCCCTGGCCCGCCGCTTCCAGGTGGTCAAAGTCGAAGAACCCACCGAAGCCGTCTGCATGGTCATGATGCGCGGCATTGTCGGCATGCTCGAAAAGCATCATCAAGTCCGCATTCTCGATGAAGGCCTCGAAGCCGCCGTCCGCCTCTCCCATCGATACGTCGCCGGTCGCCAGCTTCCCGACAAGGCCGTCAGCGTTCTCGATACCGCCTGCGCCAAACTCGCGCTTGGCCAAAACTCCACCCCCGCCGCCATCGAAGACCTCGGCCGTCGCATTGACGATCTGGAAGTCCAACATCGCGTCCTCACCCGCGAACAAGCCGTCGGCACCGACCACGCCAAACGCCTCGCCGCGATCGCCGACGAACTCGCCGGCTCCAAAGTCGATCTCGCCAACCTCAAGGCCCGCTTTGACAAGGAGACCGGCGTCGTTCTCAAGATGCGCGAACTGCGCGGCCAGATTGAAGACAAAGCCGCCGAAGCCAACGCAGCCGAAGAGCTCGGCCCGATGCGCGAAGAACTCGCCAAATTCGACGAAGAGCTCAAAACGCTCCAAGGCGAAATGCCCCTCATGGGCGTCTGCCTCGATGGCCAGGCCGTCAGCGAAATAATCTCCTCCTGGACCGGCATCCCGGTCGGTAAGATGCTCAAAGACGAAATCGAAAACACCCTCAACCTCACGGCGCAACTTACCCAGCGCGTCATTGGTCAGGACCACGCTCTCGATACCATCGCGCAGCGCATCAAGGTCACCAAGGCCAAGATGGAGGATCCCAACAAGCCCATCGGAGTCTTCATGCTGGTCGGGCCGTCCGGCGTCGGCAAAACGGAAACCGCGCTCACCCTGGCGGACCTGCTCTACGGCGGGGAACGCAACATGATCACCATTAACATGAGCGAGTTCCAGGAAGCCCATACCGTTTCCACCCTGAAAGGTTCGCCTCCCGGATACGTTGGCTACGGCGAAGGCGGCGTCCTCACCGAAGCCGTCCGTCGCCGGCCCTACTCGGTCGTCCTCCTCGACGAAGTTGAAAA
>JBKJLJ010000874.1:0-2847 GCA_046597015.1 Bryobacteraceae bacterium | reverse complement strand
CCCCCCCGGCCGGAACGCCGCCGCCCTGCTCGACGAAGCCTGCCGCCGCGGCGTCAGCTATTTGCCCGGTTCCGTCTTCGCCGTCAGTACCCCGGCCCCCCATTCGCTCCGGCTCAGCTTTGCCGGCCTCGAACCCAGTGAGATTGAAGAAGGCCTGCGCATCCTCGGACGCGTCTGTGCCGAACCACGAATTCCCGTTTATGAGCCCGAAACGGCCCTAGTCTAGAACCATTGAAGGAGTCAGTCACCATGATCTTGAACGAAGAATACCGCCTCAAAGTAGGCCTGGCCGAAATGCTCAAAGGCGGCGTCATCATGGACGTCGTCACCCCCGAACAAGCCGTCATCGCCGAACGCGCTGGCGCTTGCGCCGTCATGGCCCTCGAACGCGTCCCCTCGGACATCCGCCGCGACGGCGGCGTCGCCCGCATGTCCCACATCAGCCTCATCCGCGGCATCATGGGCGCGGTCTCCATCCCCGTCATGGCCAAAGCCCGCATCGGCCACTTTACCGAAGCCCGCGTCCTCGAAGCCCTTTCGGTCGACTACATCGACGAATCCGAAGTCCTCACCCCGGCTGACGAAGAGCACCACATCGACAAGCGCGGCTTTAAAGTCCCCTTCGTGTGCGGAGCCCGCAACCTCGGGGAAGCCCTCCGCCGCATCGGCGAAGGTGCCGCCATGATCCGCACGAAAGGCGAAGCCGGCTCCGGCAACATCGTCGAAGCCGTCCGCCACATGCGCACCATCGTCAAGGAAATTCGCCAACTCACCGTCCTCGGCCACGAAGAGCTCATGGCCGAAGCCAAACGCCACCAAGCCCCCTTCGAACTCATCGAGTGGGTCGCCAAAAACGGCAAACTGCCCGTGCCGAACTTCTCCGCCGGCGGCATCGCCACCCCCGCTGACGCCGCTCTCGTCATGCAACTTGGCGCCGAAGCCGTCTTCGTCGGTTCCGGCATCTTCAAATCCGAAAACCCTGAGCAGTTTGCCAAGGCCATCGTCAAAGCGACAACCTACTACAAGGACGCTTACAAGGTCATGGAAGCCTGCGAGGAGATCGGCGAATCGAAGGCCATGGTGGGCCTCGAAATTTCGAAGATCGCCGATGGCGAGCTGATGCAAACCCGTGGCTGGTAAGGTCGTCGGAGTCCTCGCCCTCCAAGGGGACTACGATCGGCATGTGCGCGCGCTGGAAGCAGCGGGCGCACACGCCGTCGAAGTCCGCACCGCCGCTGAAATGGAGGCTACCGACGGCCTCGTCCTGCCGGGAGGCGAAAGCACCACCATGCTCAAAATCCTCCATCGCGAAGGTCTCTTCGATCCTCTCCGCGCCTACGGCCAAGCCAAGCCCATCTTCGGCACCTGCGCCGGCGCCATCCTCCTCGCTACGCACGTCACCGCCCCCGAACAGCAGTCGCTCGCGCTCATGGATATCGAAGTCCAGCGCAACGCCTATGGCCGCCAACTCGATTCCCGCGTCGTGAACCTCCCTTCCACCCTCGGGGACCTCGAAGCCGTCTTCATTCGCGCCCCCATCATCCGATCGGCTGGTGCCTCGGTCCAAGTGCTTGCCAGCTACAACGGAGATCCTGTCCTCGCTGAGCAAGGTCGGCATCTGGTCGCCACGTTCCACCCGGAACTCACCGCCGATCCTCGCGTCCACGCCTACTTCCTGACGAAGCTATAACGAGCCCGGCAAGTTCGCCTGCACCCAATCGAGCATCGCCCTTTGCTCGGCCGCCTTCCCGATCCCGGCCTCGATGTTCACGTAGCGGATCCCCCGCTTCGCCATCAGCCGGGAAAGGCTCCCGTCCTCTTCCCCGCCCGGCTTGCCCTGCAGCACCACGTTGAACGGGCTCGCCTTCAGCTTGGCGAAATCCCCCGGATCAGTACAAAGCAGAAATTCGTGCAGATGCGCCTCGTCCTTCAGCGACACCTCCTCGCTGATCGCCACCTCGTCCTTCACCGAGTAGCCGCGGGAGTTGTTATGCAGCGCCACCAGCAGCCCCTTCCCCGGCGGCGTTAACCGTCGCACAAAGCGTTCCCGATCCTTCGCCACAATCTCCAAAACAGACCGCTTCGCCCACTCCTCCGCTTGCGGATTCAACCGGTCCAGGTTCCGTCGTAACCCCTCTTCGCTGAACATCCGATTCGGGTCGTAGACCACTCCGCTCGCCGCCGTAATCGTCCGCTTGCTATTCACCACCGAATACCCAAGGCCATCGTGCAGCGCCAAATGAGCCGCCAAGGCGTCCCGCGCCGTCACCTCATCGCCATGAATGAACAAGTATCGCCGCGCCGCGCTGCCCCGCCGGATCACCCGGAAGGAGCCCCCGCAAGCCTTGATCTCCTTCCGCCGCCCGAACCAGGGAAAGGCGAGAAATGACCGCCTCTCCATCCCTATTTCACCTCGATCGTCACGTTCGGCAAGCTGCTATATCCCGGGCTCTTTAGCACCACCGGCAACGCTCCTCGACGCCCCGTCTCCGGCACCCGGACGTTGATCTGGGTCAACCCGAAGATCTGTCCCGGTGCCTGGCCGGAAAACAGGATTTCCGCCGGCTGCCCGTCGATCTCGATCGTCAACGGGAACGCCAGCCCATCCCCGCGCGGCGAAATTGCCCCGGCTTCCCCACGCGGCACCAAGTCGCCCGCACCCGTCGCGTAGAGCACGACAATTGACCCCACCGAAATCGGCGTAATCGGCCCGTTCAACCCGCCGTCTTCGTTAATCGCCGCGGCCTGTCCGCGGCCACTGGCGTCCGCCGTAAATAGCGCCGGCGCGGTGGCCACCACCGCCGCCGATAGCGTCGCCCCCAGCGTCCCGTTCGCCTCTGCCTGCAC
>JBKJLJ010000873.1:0-3148 GCA_046597015.1 Bryobacteraceae bacterium | reverse complement strand
AAGACTTGACCATTCACGTCCGGGAAAGGTTGACCACCCGATAGGTGGGGATTCCGGTAGAGGGGGATTCCCCCAAACCGAAAGCCCTCCTGCCGGAACTGTCTGCAGTGGTTCTATGGGGATCCACGGGTAGGCGAGCGCCAGCGAAGCTGCGGAAAGCTGGAACGCCGAGCCGTCCGGCGCCAATAGACACTAGCAAACTGGCGGCGGCGAAACTCCAGCTACGCCGCCGGCTACCGCATCGATCAAGCCCACTCGGCGCTCGCGGCCTACCCCGAACCCCTCCGCATTGCGGGGCCATTACAAAAGCTTCCCTGGGACAGTCACCCCGCTAGCTGATTGACCCAGGAACGCCGTTGTTTGTGATGTAAACATAGGCGCGGACTTGAATGCTCCGGGCATCCGCAATCAAGGGGACTAGCTCAGCCACGTTTTGGGTGGGCCCGCTCAGCCCAATGAGACATCAATCGCTCGAAGCCCCGCAACCCTCCTACGGCTTTCGGCCCAAAGTGATACGCGGGCAAATCAGCGGCGCGTTTAGTACCGCTGGCCAGTGCCGAATACCAGCGGGAGAGCTCACTCGGCTCACGCTCCCATCGCTGCGCGTCAAGGCCCCAGATTCCCTGGGGATCGACAGTCCCGGAAGCCTTCGTACAAAGATTGCACCAATCGGTGCTATCGATGGAGGGATACCAACAAAATCCACGGAAATCGACTTCCCAGGCTAACGTCTCGCACTGTTCTTCCATAAACTTTAGCCAAGTGAGCCGGTCGAGGTAGGAACCACGGATGTTTGTTTCTCCAAGGAACACCGGGACCCCGAATCGGTCAGAATAAATTCTACCCAACGGGACGAAACCCGCCGGACGTTGCACTCCGGGTGCGATGTTGGCGCGGCCTAAGCAGTCGTCCCAATACCAGTCTATTTCTGAATGAGGATAGTAATCCAGGCCCAAAACATCGATTTTACCGGGATGGTCCAGTAGCCAATACATGTCGTCAGGAGTAAGGCCATGGCGCCGGAGATAGGGATAGAGTTCATGGGACGGGTCCATCTTGCCCAGTAGGGGGTCATTCATCAGAAAGCGCCGACGGTTTGCGAAAACGACCCACTCTTCCGATTTCTGGTCCAGCGCCCAGTGCGCTTCCGCGGACTCGACGTGCACAAATTGAGCGTGGGGAACCGCCTTCCGCAAGGCCTGGGAGGCTAAGCACATTCCTTTAGCGACGTTGATCGCCATTTTGACGAAACAATCGTCAGATGAATGATAGGGGTACCAGTCACCGGTGAGCGAGCAGAGAATCGTAGTTGGTAAGGGTTCGTTGCAGATTGTGTGGCGATCAACCCAGGGATAGCGTTGCGAGAGGCGGAGGATGAAGCGGGCATAAAATCGCGGGAAATCCGGGTTGGCGAACCCCTGGTCGAGCCAGTCCGGGAATGAAACGTGATGCAGTGGGTCAAGAATGGGACGCATACCATGGGTGTAGAAATGTGCCATCGGTCCATCGAACCAACTGAAATCAAATTCTACCGGCTCTCGCTCGATTCGATGCCAGGGGACGGAATATCGAAGCTCTGAAATCCCGGCAAACCGCAAAAGGTCGAGATCGGACTGCCATCGCACGATATGCCGGGTGGTCCCGAGAATATCGGTGCCGGTACCCACCAAGCGAGTACTTTAAAATGCTCCCAAGTGGGGATACGGAACCGTGTTGGGGGACGACAGACCCACTTCTTCCTGTGCAGTCTCAAGTGTCATATCTCTCACTGATTTTTCTCTCCCTGTAGCTAGCGGCGGGTAGCGGGACGGTCTTTCCACCTGTTCGGCCTGGACGCCGGACTTGAGAAAGTAAACTACAAAAAACACTATGCACGGCGATAACCATTCGCACTAGGGCAATTGAGTAACACTAAGCATCGAGATTCAGGCAGTTGCTCCGTATTGTGCGGCCGGGTATATTTTGACAGCACTTGGCAGACGCACTTGATTATCAAGATTGTTCCTTCGCTATGAGCCTCCGGGATGGGTAACGGCCGCCGGATAGCGGAGACGACAGGCCCGACGGCCAAAACTACGGGCCGCATGTTCCACTCGGGGGGACGGCGACTTTTGAGACTAATCCTGGCGTTCGTGTGCTTCCGCAAAGTTGATGCGGGCTTCATAGGGTGGCCAGTGTTGGGCTTGACGCCTGAGTTCGACGAATATTCAGGCGGCCTAGGCCCTAATGAATACCGCTCTTGACGGGCGGGGGCTTGTTCTGTGGCGTACTTTGCTCCGGGTAACATTCTGTTTTTGTTTTCGAAGGACGGGGACGCGTCGGGGCTTACGAATATGCTGCTGGCGGGGACGGGGATTTTGGAGAATAGCCAGTGCCGGATTAGTGCGCAGGGTTCGACCGTCGTGAGGAACTGGGCGAGGCTGACGGTGGATTTGACCATGACGTTAATCCGGCGTTTGCGGGGTCGAAGGCGGTCTGGCTGGCGCTGCAGACGGTGACGGCGGTGACGTCGCCGTGGAAGGTTTCCGGGGGCTTGGCAGGTGCCGCCGTGAGGCCCCGTGTTGATGTTTCTGCGCGCCCAAGGAGACTCGAAGTGCGGACATTTTTTGTTAAAGTCCTTTTGGGCCGCATCCCGTTAGATGTGGATCAGGGGTCCGTCGTCCGACGCTAGGCGGCGGGTGGGGCGAGATGTTCAGAAGGCCGAATTTGGCTGGCCGATTGAAATGCCGAATTGCCGAAGAACCTAAGTTTGCGCCGAGCCATTAACTGCATGAAGAACTCGCCGACTACGGCGGTTGGTTAGAGCGTGTGATCGGGTCGACTTCGCACGCGCGGACTTTAAGCGGGCCGCGGGAGGACTGCGTTGAATCAGTCGAGTTCCGGGTGAGGCTAGGTGGCGAGAGCGGTTGGATTAGAATTTCCCGAGGATCCAGATTGCCAAGGCGACGAACCCATAGACGACGGCCGTCGCGGCGAGGATCACGAGGACCGCGGTCGAGTGGCGGGTGAAGTCCGGTTCCCTGCCGATCCTGGAGAGCGGGACCGAGATGGGGGCCGTCGCGAGGAACGTATAGATGTGTTTCAACGCTCCGGAGCCGGGAGCAGGGTCCAGGGCTGTGCGGAGGGCGATGCCGGAGGTGAGGAGGCA
>JBKJLJ010000084.1:0-5518 GCA_046597015.1 Bryobacteraceae bacterium | reverse complement strand
AGGCGGCCCTTGATGTCGGAGATCGTGATGCCGCCGTTGTGAGCCGAGAGCGTAAGGTCGGTCCTATGCGGGACGAAGACCTCGTAGGAGACGGACCAGCCTTCGTTATTTCGCGTTTCCGGGCCCGAGGGGCGGATCATCCCGGCGGCGGAGTCGGAATGCACCTGGCCGACGAGGAGAGTGGCGGCGGAGTCGGTATCGGCCCAGGCGTCGATGCGGGAGCGGACGAGGGTCTCCTTGCCGGACCAGCCACGGACCGTGATGCCGCCGTTGTTTCCGGAGTCAATCGACCAGCGGGAGAGGCTGGGGACGGTCTGTTCACTGATCGAGCAGTGGTGGCCGCGGTTATTGTTCCGCCACTGCTGGTCGCAGGTCATGGTCTTGTCGCGATTGTCGCGGAGTTGGGCGAAGGCAGCTAGAGCCGTAAGGGTGAGGAGGATTGCGGGTTTCATCACCCCTAGCTACGGATGAAGCGGGGGAGGGTTACTGGTTCTGGGCGACTTTTCGTTTGTACTCCGCTTGGGCGGTGTCGGCTTCGGCCGTGCGGCCTGCGGCGCGGAGGGCTTTCGAGAGCGGGAGCAGCAGAGCGGGGTCGGCGGTGGCCGCGGCTTCCAGGTGGGGAAGCGCCTCGGCGGGGCGGTCCAGCGCGAGCAACGCTTTGCCGAGTTCGGCGCGGGCGGGCAGCAGCGACTGGGCGGCACTTTGGAGATAAGCGAGGCCGGCTTCGGGGCCATCGAGACGAACGAGCGTATCCCCGAACTCGTATTGCGAAGTGGGATCGTCCATAGGGAGGCCGGCGAAGAGGCGCCTGGCATCGGTATACTGACGGGCGTTCCAGTAGCAATGGGCGGCTTGGCGGGCCACGGCAGGGCTTTTCTTCGTGGTTGTGAGCGCCGCTTCGTAGGCCTTGGCGGCGGGGCCATAGCGCTTGCAGCCGTAGAGGGCGTCGGCGAGTTCCAGTTGGGCCTGATCGCGGTTCCAGCGGACCGCCTTTTCGAGCGGCGCGATGGCTTCGCAGGGCTGCTTCAGCTTGAGGTGAGACAGGCCGAGCAGGAGGTGGGCCGGGCCGGGAGGCGGATTGGATTTGAGGAACTGGCCGAACTCCGGAACGGCGGCGGCGTAGCGCCCGGCGGAGTGGAGGGTGATGCCGAGGTTCATCCGCCACATGGGGTTGGCGGGGTCGAGCTTCACGAGTTGGCGATAGGCCGATTCGGCCTCGTTGAACCGTTGGGCACGGAGCGCCTGGGCCCCTTGCTGCGAGAGCAGAGCGGGGTCGGCGGCTTGGAAGAAGAACAAGAGCAGGGGGATCATGGCTGGGCGACCAGGGTTTGATTGGGCTGGACGGCTTTCCACTCGCGGACACGGCCGGAGGGCCAGGTGACGCGGACGTCAACGGCGGTGGTCGCGCCGAGACCGAAATGGAGCGGGCATTGGCAAGACGAGGCATAGCCGTGGGTCGTCGAGACTTGGCTGGATTGCGGGCCAACGTCGACGCGGGCTCCGGCGTCGCGGACGTCCACGTTGAGCCAGTTGTGAGCGGCGGGGCAGGTGCCGGGGATGATGCGGGCGGGTTGGGCGAGCGAGGTGGCGACGAGGTCGAGGCAGCCATCGCTGTTCAGATCGGCGGCGATGAGGCCGCGGTATTGGGCAGGGGGCGCGGCGAAGTTGCCGCCGAGGGCGAACTGTTTGTTGCCCAGGTTGCGGAACCAGGAGAGCGGTTCGCGGACCTTATCGCCGCGGGCGCCGCGGGGCGACAGGACGTCGCCACGGGCGACGGCGACGTCCTTCCAGCCGTCGTTATCGAGGTCAGCGAAGACGATGCCCCAGCCGCTCATGGGACGGGTAAGGACGCCCATTTTCGAGGAGACCGCGGCGTCTTGGAAGTCGGTGCCCTGGTTGCGATAGAGAGGGAAGGTCTCGTCGCGGAGGGCGGTATAGATGAGGTCGGGGCGGCCGTCGTTGTCGTAGTCCTGCGCGTCGACGCCCATGGCGGAAGGGGGATCACCGCTGGCGGGGGCGGCGACGCCGCGGTCGAAGGCGACCTCTTCGAATGTCCCTTTGCCCGTGTTCTGGAAGAGGAAATTGAAGACGCGGTCGTTGGAGACGAAGATGTCCGGATAGCCGTCGGCGTTGAAGTCGGCGACGGCGGCGGCCATGCCCTTGCCGGCATGGGCGGCGATGCCGGAGGCCTTGGAAACGTCGGTGAAGCCGCCGTGGCCGTTGTTGCGGAAGAGGGCGTTGGGCTGGGTCCTGTAGAACTTGGGATGGCAGAAATCGGGGCGGCCGTCGACGACGCAGGCGCGTTCGGTGGCGGGGTCCCATTGGACGTAATTGACGACGAACAGGTCGAGATGGCCGTCGCGATCGTAGTCGAGCCAGGCGGCACCGACGGACCAGCGGCCGTGGTTATCGAGCCCGGCTTTGGCGGTCACGTCTTCGAAGCGGCCTTGGCCGAGGTTGCGGTAGAGGGTGATGCCGCGGAGGCCGGAGACGAGCAGATCGGTGAGGCCGTCGTGATCGTAGTCGCCGGCGGGGGCGGCGATATCGTAGCCGGAGCCGGCGAGGCCGGAGGTGGCGGTACGGTCGGAGAACCGGAGGTTGCCATCGTTGTGGAAGAAGCGGTTGGAGTGGGCGGGGGAGGTCTTCAGGCCGGAGGGAAGGGGCGCGCCGTTGGGAAAGTAGAGGTCGAGGAGGCCGTCGTTGTCGGCGTCAAAGACGGCGATGCCGCCGGGCATGGCGGCGGGCAAAGGGTGGCGCGTTCCTTCGCCCGTGAAGAGGGTGAAGGGCAGTTCGGCCGCGAAGATGGAGAGAGCGAGGAGGCCGAAAGCTCCTCGCCAGAAGGGGTTACGCGAACAGGGCCGCATGAGAACAGTATCTAGTAGTGGAGCCAGGTGCCGAGGGGTTTCTGCTGTTCGACGCCGGGTTGCTTCCAGTCGCAGACGCCGGTGGGGAAGATGGCGGCGAGGCGTTTGCGGTCGGCGGGGGTCCATGCCGCAGGGTAATCGGCGGGGTCGATGGGCTTCAGTTGGCACTTCAGGATGTTGTTGGCGACGGGGCCGCCGGCGACCATGCGCGGCGGGGGGAAGGTGGGATAGAGCTGGTTGCAGCGGCCGCCGGTGAAGGTCTGGGTTTCGACGATGCGTTCGCCGGTGGGGCTGTGGCAGGCGTCGACGAGGTCGGCTGGCTTCGTGCCTTTCGTGAGCCACTCGTCCATTTTGGCGATGGCGAAGGAGGCGACGGTGTTGGCGACGGGGCCGTGGTTGGGGGCGGTGATCATGACGTAGTTGGCGGTGGTGCCGTTGGCGGCGCGGAGGCGCTCGCGGAGGGCGTAGGAGTGGTACTTGAGATGGACATCGCCGCGGGGGGTGAGGTCGAGATAGCCACGGACATCGAGGATGGGGATGCGGGCCAGGCCGAGGCCGGTGTGGGTGATGCGGCCGGTTTGATAGGCGGCGCGGAGGGCGAGGGGGTCGGCGACGGCGCGGGCGGGGACGAGGTTGCCGTCGTTGTCGTAACCGCCGATCTTGTCGTTGAGATCGAGGAATTGGGCGGGGGTGATGACGCCCGAGTTGAGGGCGGCGAGGCCGTATTGGACGCCAACGTTATCGATGGCGCGGCGGGCGAAGCCGGTGAGGGGGTCGCGGCCGTAGACGTTGACGTTGTGATCGAAGATGTCGCAACGGGCTCCGGAACGGTTCTGGGTTGGGTGGTAGCGGAGTTCGACGGGCAGGGAGGGAGGGCAGAACTTCTCGGGGTTGATGCGGCCGGCTCCCCCGGCGGTGCCGGAGATGTTCTTGAGGGTGCCGACGCCGGCGATGGCTCGCTTCTGCTCGTCATTGAGGGTGGTGGCGAGTGTGGCGGTGCGGGCGAAGTAGGCATCGAGGAGTTGGGCGTCGATGAGGAACTGGGTGGTTTCGAGGACCTCGGGGAAGGTGGCGCTGGGGATGATGCCATCGAGGAGGCCGGGATAGTTGTCGGCGATTTGGAGCTGTTGGTAGGAGCCGCCGGAGCCGCCGCGACCGAAGGTGAACTGGGGTGGGCCGTAGGATTCGATGAAGCGTTCCTTGACCATCATCATGGTTTCGGCGGCGGTGAGGTCCTGGCAGTTGGTGCCGAAGACGTTGAGGGTGGCGGCGGCTTCGGCGTAGCCGCGGCCGACGATATCGTCGCTGACGGGGAGGTTGAGGCTTGCGCCCTGGTGAAACCAGCCGGTGGTGCAGCCGCCGCCGAAGGAGTAGAGGAGGCGCTGGTTCCAAGCTTTGGGCGGGGCGAGGGGAGAGGGATCGGGTTCGGAGGTGGGGTCGTGGAGGACGGCGGTTTGATAGATGGACCGGTTGCGGGTGCCGGTTTCGACGCGGACGACGTACGGGACGGTGCGGCCGAGCGAGGTGGTGGTGGTGGCGACGTCTTCGGGGAGGTTGGGCGTGGTGAGCGGCTTGAAGGGGCCGTAGGGGGTGGGGCGGTAGATATAGGTGACGACGGTGCGGGCGGTGCAATCGTCATCGAGGGGCGGGCCGAGGAGGCCGCCATCGGGGAGGGGGAAGAGGGCGGATTCGCAGATGAAGGGCTGTTCGTGGGGGCCGGAGAAGACGGGGCCGGCGGCGGGATGGTTGATGAGGGAGAGTTGATAGCCGGGGGTGGAGAGGGTGTTTTGCCCGAGGCGGAGACCGGTGACGAGGCCGAGGAGGCTGCGGCCGGAGGGGCGGAACTGGGCGGTGATATCCGTGCCGTTCAGGCGGATGATGGGGCGGGGATCAGAAGGGAAGACGCGGACGAGGACGTCGCCGGCGGTGACGCGATCGGGGGCGGAGGAGAGGGTCAGAATTTGAAGGGCGAGTACGAAGGGGAGCATATGCGATATAGATAAGGGCTATGGAACGAGAGTATACGAGAAGAGGGCTGCTAGGCATGCTAGCAGCGGGGAGTGCAGCGGCGCAGACGGCTACGCCACGGGACTGGTCAGGGCAGATTCCGATTCAGTATCCGGACCCGGACGTGAGGGCGCTCGACGACCGGTTTCGGAAGTACATGATTGGGAACGGGAGCATGAAGCGCCTGCATACGGGGACTTCGTGGGCCGAGGGACCGGCTTGGAGCGGAGTGGGGCGGTACCTGGTTTGGAGCGACATTCCGGGGAACGTGCAGCATCGATGGATCGAGGACGACCGGCGGGTGACGGTGTTTCGGAACCCGGCGGGGTATAGCAACGGGAACACGTTTGACTATGAGGGGAGGCAGCTTTCGGCCGAGCACGGGGGGCGGCGGGTGGTGCGGTATGAGCAGAACGGGACGGTGAGCGTGATCGCGGACAAGTTCGAGGGCAAGCGACTGAACTCGCCGAATGACCTGGTGGTGCATCCGGACGGGAGCATCTGGTTTACGGATCCGCCGTACGGGATCAATGGGGACTATGAGGGGTACAAGGCGCCGAAGGAGTTGAAGGAGGCCGTCTATCGGGTGGACGGGAAGACGGGGGCGATGGCGAAGGTGACGGACGCGGTGAGTGGGCCGAACGGGA
>JBKJLJ010000076.1:0-11406 GCA_046597015.1 Bryobacteraceae bacterium | reverse complement strand
CCGGTGGGTCCCGTACGGCGATCCTCCGGGACTCCCGGAGCCGCCGATTGGACAGCCGTCGGGCTCGGGTAGGGCTGGGGCAGACTCCACGACGGAAGAACGCTGAGCGGGACCAAGCGCGTCGCTTGCTCCTCCGGTTCTACTTGCGGCACCGACTCCACTCCGTTCCACCCTAGCGTCAAAAGTGGCGACGTCGGCAAAGTGGGCTGAGGATGGGACCCGGTGGCTAAGGGCGCGCTTGTCGGCCCGCCCAAAAACGGGACTGGCCAGAACGATACGACCGAGGTCGCGAAATTGGGGGAACGGGCCCCCAGGTCTAGTTCGGACCGTTGCAGCATTACGCCGGTCGGACTCAACATCGGCTCGGCCGGCAGTTCATAACTCCAATACTGGCGAGTATGGATCGGCGGAAGCGAAGCTGGCCCGGCGAGCATGAATTGGGACGGTATTGCCTCCACGATCACCGCCGGAATCGGCTCCAGCACAGCTACACGTGCCACCGAAGCGGCTGCCCCCCCACGAGCGACCGGCTGCAAGCGAGCCATGGCCAAGGTGCGATGCTCCTGCAGATAGCTCTCCCGGTGCTTCGAAGAACAAAACTCAGGGTCGCTGAGCCGCCGGAGCAACGAAATCGGATTCTGACAGTAGTGGCAGAGCATTCCAAGGAAAAATGGGCAAGAACCATCCCCATAGTAGGCAAATGGAAGCGCACTTACTACGCAGCGAATGCCTGATTCTTAGCCCTAGTCGGTCCTTTTTGCTCGAATTGCCTAAGGCATTACGCCTACCCAACCGTCTCCCGACGGATCAGGTCCGGCCGGTCAAAGACGCCGGGCGCCAGGTCGATACCCAGTCCGGGGCCTCCCGGCAGGTCGAAATGGCCGTCCCGCGGCCGGGAGAGTTGACCCACGATTGCTGTATACTCGTCGGCGTAGTGGCGGCGAACGGACTCGACGATCTGGAGGTTCGTCAGGTTGGCTGCCAAGTGGAGTGACGCGGCATGCAGCACAGGACCGCCGCAGTTATGTGGCGCGGCCGGCAGATACCAGGTCTCCGCCATGTTCGCGATCTTACGCGCCTCCGAAAGGCCGCCGACCCATGAGATATCCGGCATGACGGTTCGCGCCGCGCGATTTTCGAAGAGTTCCCGATATTGCCACCGCGTCATCAGTCGCTCCGAAATCGTTAGCGGCAGATGGGTCGCCAGGGCCAACTCCCGATAAGCGGCCAGATTGTCTTGAGGCAGCATCTCTTCCAACCACATCGGTTCGTACTCCTCGCAAGCCCGGGCAATACGGATCGCGCACGGAAGGTTCCAAAAGCCATGAAACTCCATCGCCACGTCCATCCGGTCGCCGAACTCCTTCTTTATGAGGCGAAGCGGTTCCAGACCGCGGCGAAGTTGTTCGGCCGTGATCGAGTGCCCGCCGGATTCTTTCGCAATCGGATCCATCGGCCAGATCTTCATCGCCGAGATCCCGGATTCGAGCAGGCTGCCTGCAAGTTCGACCGGTTCGTTAAAGAAGCTGAGGTGGTCGTAGCAAGTGTTATAGGTGCGGATTCGGTCGCGCGATGCACCCCCGAGGAGTTGATAGACCGGTTGGTTGGCCACCTTACCGGCCAAATCCCAAAGCGCCATGTCAATCGCCGAAATTGCGCGCATCTCCGCCCCCGCCCAACCACTGTAGGAAATTGCTTCGAACATTGACGCCCATAGGGCGTCAATTCGGGAGGGGTTTTGGCCGAGGAGGCGGGGCGCTAGGCTCTCATGCACAACAGCCTCTTCGGCAGCGGGGTGGGGGTAGGTTTCCCCTAGGCCGAAGAGACCACTGTCAGTATGGATACGGACCCAAAGCCACTGAATCGGTCCGGCATGAACCGTTACACCATGGGCCAGTCGAAGGGTCTCAATTTTCGTGATCTTCACGAAAACCAGATTACATCGCTTCGGGCATAGGCAGGTTAGCCTTGATTAGTGTCTTGGAAAGCAACTCGATGGCGCACTTCTCCGACATTGTCCGGGCGATAGAGATTTCAGTGATCAACATCCGACGCGCACAATCGAGCATCTTTTTCTCGCGAAAGGAGAGCGGTTTCGCGGTCTGGAGCAAAACGAGTTCTTTAAAGACTTCGGAAACGCCGGACAAGCCGCCGACCCTCATCTTTTCGGAGTTCTCTTTGAAGCGGTCCTTCCAATCCTGAGTGCGTTTACACTCAGCAGTCGACAGGAACGCTAGGACCCGGTTGGCCTCCGTTGATTTGGTCACCTTTCGAAGACCAACGTCAGAGACGTGGCTGAAAGGCACCATCACCGTGAGGCTGTTGTACGTTAGCCGAAGCAAGTAAAACCGCTCCGACTGCGAACCAAACGATCGAGTGCTGATATTTTCGATAGTTCCAACACCGTGGTTTGGGTAAACCACTTTATCGCCGATGTGAAAGGTCGTGCAGGGACCCATAGTACACCTTCCGTGAGTTGTTAAAGCTACTAAACCAGAGAACAAACCAATAGTAGTCCTACCTCGGCCTCTCGTCAAGAGGAAAATCTATAAACTGAACAAAAGATGGACAAAAACGATTAACAAAGCCCAGGTAGGATTTAACTGTGGCTGAAATCGGGAAAATCATCAGTCTGGCACCCACCTCAAGCAAGTGTGGAGTAGTCCCTGCCGGTCTATGACACTTCGCGTGAGTGTTCACCGCTTGATTAAGGAGGAAACGAATTTGCATTCCAGAGCGCAGAAAAGCCAAATGTCAGATATCCTAGTACTTTCCTATGGAGAAAATAGGCCGGTACACCATTCTGGGCGAGCTCGGTCGGGGCGGATTCGGAATCGTCTATAAAGCGCAGGATCCCAAGATCAATCGGATTGTGGCGATCAAGACGATTCCTACTCAGGAGTTGCGGAGTTTTGCCGGGGGCAAGGAACTCTACGAGCGGTTCTCCAGGGAGGCTCAGTCGGCCGGTTCCCTCAGCCATCCAAACATCGTTACGGTGTTCGAATTGGCCGAGGACGAAGCCGTGACCTATATCGTGATGGAATTTGTACCAGGACGATCGTTACGGGATTTGATGAGCGATGGGACCACAACCTCCCTCGAACGGAAGTTGTCTTTAATTCGGCAAATGGCCGAGGCTCTCGACTTCGCCCACCAGAACGGGATCATCCATAGAGATGTGAAGCCGGCGAACATTCTCGTCACGGACGCCGGCGTAGCGAAAATTGCCGATTTTGGAGTAGCAAAAATTGTCAGCCAGCAGACGATGTCAGCCACCGGAGCCGCCGTTGGCACGCCCAGCTATATGTCGCCCGAGCAGATCATGGCCAAAGGGGTCGACGGCCGGAGTGACCAGTTTTCTCTCGCCGTTATCGCCTATGAGTTGTTGACCGGCAAACAACCGTTTGACGGCGACTCGCTCCCGGCGTTGATCCACCAGATTTTGAGTATCGAGCCGCCGGATCCGGCGACGGTGTGCGAACAGGTGGAGAGGCCGGGTTCCGACGTGTTGCTCCGCGGCTTGGCCAAGCAGTCCGGCCAACGGTTTGCCACCTGCGTAGCGTTTAGCGACGCCTTACGACGGGCGGTGATCGACAAAGAAATTACCGCTACCCTGCCGACGGCTACCGTAGCTGCGGCCGTTTCCACGCCGCTGGCGGAGGTTCCGGCAGCCAAGTCGGCCTCTTCGGCGGTCGTGAAAGCAGGTTTGGCGATTGGTTTAGGCATTTCCGTGGCGGCGATCTTTATTGTCCGGAGTCAAAACCAGCCCGCCCCTGTTGTGACAGCGTCCGAGTCGGCTAGACCCGTCGCCCCGGTCGAGAATCGGCCGGTAGCTGCCGTCGAGACCAAAAAGCCGGAGCCGATCCAGGACGTCAAGCCGATCAAAGAAATCAAGAAGAAGGAAACCCCGACGGTTGTCGTAGTGCCGGCACCGCTTAGCGAAGCCCGTCCGGCGGAACCCCCCGACCCGGGGCCGGACGCACCGACGGCGAGTTATAACGGTCCTCCCGAAGGCCGATTTTCGTGGTCGGGTGTTTTTGGCCCTGGCGAAAGGCTCGTGATTGTCCGGAACCGAGTGCGGAAGGGCAGTGTCGGGGGCAGCGGCCTGCCTCCGGGAATCCCCCTACAGGTGGAAGCGTCGCCTGCCGATATTACAGTAGTGCAGCAGCCTAACTCGGCCAACGGGTTTCGACTTGTGGTCGCCAATAGTTCGGGGGCAGCGGTCGGCGGCTTTTCGATTGTGTGGAGGGAAGTGCAGCATTGATAGGATTGCGCCTACTTTTGTGTCTGGTGGCCCTGAACGTGTTCGGGCAGGTTCCAACTGTGGCGGTTACCGCCGCACGGGGTAAGGCCTTGGTGGTTGGGAACGCGGCATATAAAAACCTTCCGGCAGTCCCCATGGCTGGTGCCGATGCCCGCATGATGTCTAAAACGTTGACGGATTTGGGTTTAACTGTCACGTTGATCCAAGACGCCGAGATTTCGTCGTTGGCCGGTGCCGTTACTACCTTCTTGACCACCCTGAAGGCGGGAGAACCGGCGTTTTTTTATTATGCCGGTTACGCTGTTCAGGACAAGGGAGAAAACTATCTTTTGCCGCTCAGTTATGAGGCCGGTGGGGCCGAACCGGTCGAATTTTCCGCCTATTCCTTGAAGCGGCTGGAGCGGTTCGTGGAAGCCAAGAAGCCGGGCCCCGGAACGCTGTTGATCGAGGCCGCGCCCCTGCCGCCGGTTTTGAGTCGTCACTTTGGTGAAGCAGGATTGGCGCTGATGGATGTTCGAACGTCGGACATGTTACTGGTCTTCTCCTCGCTGCCAGGGCAGGGCGTGAAGGATCCGGGAACCCGCAGTGTGAGCTACTTCACCCAAGCTTGGCTCGAAGAACTGGAAAAACCGTGGATCAGCCTCGACACCATGAGCCGGAATGTGAAACAGCGGGTGGTGGCTATGACGGGCGGCGTGCAAGTGCCTGCCGAAATGTCGACCCTCGTTAAGCCCTTTGCCTTTCGCGCCCGGCCGCCCCAGGAAATGGAATGGGAACAGTTGACCAGCAGTCGGGATCTCGTGGCTTTGCGGGCGTTCGTGCGACGATATCCCGGGGACCCCCTCGCTAAGATGGCCGAGACGAGGCTGCAAGAACTCGACTGGGCCGAGACGCAGGGGCAAGGGAACGTGACCGCTCTGCGGCAATTCCTGGAACGCCACCCGGGCCATCCGATAGCGACCAGGGCGCTGGCTACGACCGAGGAAGCGGAACGAATCGCGAAGACCGACGGGGTGATCGACGCCTTAAATCGCTACAGCAAAGCCTTTAGCGAGAAGAATGTGGAAGGGGTAAAGGCGGCTCGACCGTCGCTATCGGGGCAAGAGATGCGCACGCTCGAAGCTAGTTTTAGGATGGCAAAAAGTGTTGTCATGAAGCTGGCCCCAAAGCAAGAACCGCAAATCGACGGGACAAACGCCACGGTGCCGTGCGAGATGAAGGTGGAGATGCGGATGGACCGGAGTGCCCCCCCTCCGGTTACACAACAGGTCGTGGTGACCTTAATTCGCGGAACGAATGGTTGGGTAATTGATACCATCCGCTAATGTTTTTCGGCCCGAAAGTCGATGGAGACCCTAGTGAAACGAATTGTCCCTTTTTTCGCCTTATTCCTTCCTTTGATGGCATTCGATGCGGCTGTATCGGATAACGCTGTTGGCTCCAATAAGTTGGCCTATCTGATCCCGAACCTGTTCGGGAACAGCGGCATTGTGCTGCCGAACGCAGCCCATACGGCTCACTTTACCAGCGCTTTGCAATCCAACTTTGGACCGTTTACCACGTCGCTCGTCAGCCAGTTAACCTCCCTCCCGATTCCGTCTCCGGCGTCCGGCTTCATTTTCAGCTTTGATAAAAGCCTGGGCGTTTACTCGCAGAGTACGCAGAGCTTTGGCCCGATCTACGCCGAGCGGGCTGAAACGCTCGGGAAGAACAAGTTTTTCGTCGGATTTAGCTACCAGAACTTCAGCTTCGACAAATTGGATGGGATCGACCTCAAGCGGGTCCCCTCAGTCTTTCAACACCAGCCGGCAGGCCAACCTAACTATGTCCAGGACGTCATTACGACGATGAACTCGTTTGATGTGAAGTTCGGGCAGCGGGCGGCGTTTTTCACTTATGGATTGACCGATCGGCTCGATGTCTCCGTGGCGCTCCCGTTTAACTCGGCGACCATCGAGGCGGTGAGCGACGCGAAGATTCAAAGGATCGGGACATCGGCGGAGCCGGACATCCACTATTTCGACACGCCGTTTGGAGATCGCACGCAGAAGACGTTCGCCCGCTCAGGTAGCGCGCAAGGCTTGGGCGACGTCGTCGTGCGGGTAAAGGGGACCGCGGCCCAGTTTAAGAACGGCGGCTTGGCCTTGGGCGTCGATGCCCGCATGCCGACCGGCGACGCCTATGACTTTCTCGGCTCGGGTGCTTACGGCGTCCGGCCCTTCATGGCTCTTTCCTGGCGCCGGGGAAACCTGTCCCCTCACTTGAATCTCGCTTATCAATGGAACGGGAAAAGCATTTTGGCCGGCGATCTGATATCCGGGGTCACGGGCGATCTGCCTGACCAGGTGCAGTACGTCGCCGGGCTCGACTATGGCATTACAAAGAAGTTCACCTTGGCCATCGACTATTTGGGCCAGCGCCAGTTGAACGCCAAGCGCGTCACCCGGACCACCTTCCGCGCCGCCAATAACGCTATATTCCCGCAGATTGCGATCAGCGATGCTTCGTTCCAGCAGAGCAGTCTGGCAACGGGGTTCAAAGTGAACCCCATTGCCTCGCTGCTGGTTTCGTTCAACCTGCTCTTTGCGCTCGATAACAATGGGTTACGGGATCTGATCACCCCGCTGATTGGTTTGTCCTACACGTTCTAATGCTATCGGCCGCCGCTGGGCGCGGCGGGTGTCGCCGCCGGTGTTTTCAGCAGGTATTTAGCGTACCAATCAAGATACCGCTGCATTCGATCCCGCTGGAAACTCGGCCGGGCGATCCCGTGGTTCTCCCCGGGGTAGACGATCAGTTGGGTCGGCGTCCCCACGTTCTGCAGCGCTTGATACATCTGCTCGCTGCCGAGAAGCGGTACGTTGAAGTCCTTGTCGCCACCCAGGAAAAGCGTCGGCGTTTTGATGCGGTCAGCGTGCAGGAACGGGTAGCTGATCTTGATCCATGGTTCCAGGCCCTTCTGCCACGGCGGTCCGATCTCGTTGTCGTACTGATTGATGTACTGATCATGGCCGTAGAAAGCGAGCGGAAAGGCGACCCCAGCGCCGCTGGTAGCGGCCTTGAACCGGTTGTCGGAAGCGATCAAATAATTGGTCAAAATGCCACCATAGCTCCAGCCTCCCACGCCCAGCTTTTCCGGGTCGGCCAGCCCCATGTTGACCACATGATCTACCCCGGCGTGCAGGTCGAGCACTTCTTTATGACCCCAGTCGCCGGCGATCGAAACCGTGTACTGTTGCCCGCGCCCATTGCTTCCCCGATAGTTCACTTGCAAAACAGCGTAACCGGCCGCAGCGAACATCTGCCGTTCCGTCGTCCAGGAATGCTGGTCCTGCCCGTTCGGCCCCCCGTGAATGCGAAGCAAGAGCGGCACTTTGGTGCCAGCGACGTAGTTCACTGGTTTAACCAACAACCCGTGCGCCTCACTGCCGTCCTTGGCTTTAAACGAAAGCTCCTCGGCCGGGGCGAGGCGCAACTGCGCGATCAACTCGTCGTTGTGCCCGGTCAACTTGCGGAGCGAACCGCCTTCAATGACATGGACCTCGGCGGGCGCGACGTTGGTCGAAACCAGAGCGGCGACACAATCGCCCGCACGATCGAGGTTCGAAACGGCAAGTTTCCCCCCGACCATCCGCTCGATGGGCCCACCGGTAACCGCGACTCGCGCTGGATAAACACTCATATCGTCGATGGCCAGGAACTCCACTTGTTTGCCGTCGACCGTGAACTGATGACCCGTCACGCCACGGTCGAACGTCCCCGTCAGCAACTTGGACTCGCCCCCGGCGACCGTCACCATGGCGAGCCGATTCATCGTGTACTCGGTCATCTTATGGTCGCTGCCCTGCAGATAGGCGATCGTCTTGCCGTCCGGCGACCACACCGGCTGCGCATCCGAACCGGTAAAGCTGGTTAGCCGCCGTGGCGTCGCGCTCGCCTTCGCTTCGACCACCCAGATGTCCGAGTTCCGGTTGCGGTCCGCATCCGCCGTCCGGTTGCTCGTAAACGCGATCATTTTGCCGTCGGGCGACCAAACGGGTCCGGATTCATCGAAGTTCTCCGTCGTAACGGTCTCGGTCTTCTTGGTCGCCAAATCGAACAGAACGATCCGGCTCCGCTTGGCGCCCGAGATGTACCCGGCCCCGTCCCGCTTGAACGAGTAACGATCGATCACGATCGGCTTGGGCTTCTCATCTTTCTTATCCTCGTCCTTTTTGGCGGGCTCTTCGTCTTCTTTCAGGATCAGAGCGAGCTTTTTGCCGTCCGGCGACCACTCGTACGCCGAGAGCCGCCCCTTAACGTCGGTCAACTGCTGTGCTTCACCCCCGCGGCGGTCGATCCCCCACACTTGAGCTCCCTTCGCTTTTCCTGGCCGGCTCGACAAAAAGGATAGATATTTCCCGTCCGGACTCCAGTTCGGAGCCGATTCGGACTCGGTCGAGGAGGTGACCCGCAGGTTCTCCTTGCCGTCCCGGCTGATCATCCAGACGTCGGTATCGCGCTTGTCGGCGGCGACGTCGGTTGAGGTTAAGGTGTAGGCGATCCATTTGGCATCGGGCGAGCAACGGGGGGCAGCGACTTCCATAAATTTTGCGAGATCATCCAGGGTCAGAAGGCGAGGCTGCGCGAGGGCCGAGGAGGTGCACACGAGGAATACGGCGAGACTTCTCATTTTGGGATTCTAGCAGGTTGGGATTTTAGCAGGATACAATGAGGGCAATATGCGCAATTCCTGGATCGGATTGGCCGGTCTCGTGCTCCTTGCCGGTTGCGGGGCGGCCCCGGGGCCACCCGTCGCCCCCTCCGCCAAGCCTGCGCCCATTCCGAAAGCGGAGGTCCAGGCCGGGACGATTCTGGGCCAAGTGAACTTTTCGGGGGAGAAGCCGACGGCCAAGCCGATTTCGATGGATTCGGTGCCCGCGTGCGCCAAACAGCATCCGATGGTGATTGAGCCCGAAGACGTGATCATCAATTCGAATGGCACCCTGCGCAACGTATTCATCCATCTGAAAACCGGGGTTCCGTCCCGGGAATGGCCGATGCCGGCCACGAACGTCCTGCTCGATCAGAAAGGTTGCGTCTATTCGCCGCGCGTGGTGGCGCTTCGCATCGGGCAGACTCTCGAGATCGGCAACGCCGACTCGATGAACCACAACGTCCATCCGACCCCCCGCCGCAACCCAGAGTTCAATGAGGTCCAGCCTCCCGGGGGCGACAAGATGATGAAGCAATTCAATAGCCCGGAGACCATGATCGCGTTCGTGTGCAATGTCCACCCCTGGATGCGAGCTTTCGTCAATGTCGTCGAGCACCCGTTTTATACCATCACCGGCAGCGACGGCTCATTCAACTTTCCCGGAGTGCCGCCGGGCGAGTACGAAATCGAAGCGATCCATGAGGTTTTCGGGGCAAAAACGCTGACCGTGAGCGTTGGGAACCGGGAGGAGCGGCCGGTGATGTTTGCGTTCCGCGCCAACTGAGTATTCCCGTTTTGCGGGAAGAATTCTAGTTTGGCGATAATTTGAAAGTGCGGGGTGGCTTGCTGCTGCATCTGAGAGGGTATGCCAAATCGGCTTGAATTTCGTGTCTGTCTGTTCGCGATCGCCGCGACGGTGGGGGTAATTGCAACTGGGCCCTTTGGTGGCCGCCTCCACGCAGGCGTCAGTGTATTAATGGCGGTGGCCTTGATCGCCTTAGCGGCTCTCCGTCGCGATCGGCTAGCGTTCCTCGGCGTCGGCCTTTTCCTCGCCAGCGGCGGCGTGGCTCGATTGATGAAGACGTCGCCATGGGCGGCGGTTGGTCACGAAGTGTTGGCCCCGGCGTTATTGAGTCTGGTTTGCTTCATGGCGGTGCAAGCGTGGCCGGGTAGCGATGTGATGGTCGAGGATTCCGGCAAGCCTTCGGTTTGGGCGCTGGCGCGCATCACCCCTCCGGCGATTCTGCTCCAGGTTTTTATGGGAGCGCTGTATCGGCATGCCATCACCAACGTGGCTTTGCACGTGGTGGGCGCGATGTTCGTCGGCGGCTTGATTATGTTCGCCGGCATCTCCGTGATGATTTTGCCGGGGGTCGGCAAGGCGCTGCAGCGAATTTCAGGGGCGTTGCTAGGGGTGACGGTATTGCAGTTCATGCTCGGGATTTACGCCTACGTGAGTCGCATCACGGCCGAAGAAAACGGAGTGGTGGCGGGAGTATCGCATGTGGCGGTGTCGCATATTGTCACCGGCGGGCTTACAATGGGATTAAGCGTGGTTTTAGCCATTTTAGTGTATCGATACGTTCGTCCGGCTGAGGCGGTAACGGCTTGAAGAGTTACTACGAGCTGACCAAACCCCGGATCACCTGGCTGATTCTGGTGACGACTGGGGTAGGCTACTACTTCGGTAATAAGGGCGTGCTGGACTGGGTGACGCTGTTCCACTGCATGATCGGCACGGCGTTGATCGCCTCAGGCACTTCCGCGCTGAACCAGTGGTACGAACACCAGAGCGACGGCCTGATGCGGCGGACCGAGAAGCGCCCGATTCCGGCCGGAGTGATCACGCCGCGGAATGCGCTGATTTTCGGCTTCGTTTTGTCATGTGCCGGTTACCTGCAACTCTCGTTGGGATGCAATCTGCTCACGGCGGCCTTGGGGCTGACCACCGAGCTCATCTACCTCTTTGTCTACACGCCGTTGAAGCAGCGTACGCCGATCGCCACAACGATTGGCGCGATCCCGGGCGCGATGCCGCCCTTGATCGGGTTTGCGGCCGCCAGCGGCATTTTGACGATCGAGGCTTGGGCTCTGTTTGCGATCATGTTCCTCTGGCAGTTCCCCCACTTCTACGCCATCGCATGGATGTATCGGGAGGATTACGAACGCGGTGGCATTCGGATGCTGCCCGTCGTCGAGCCCGACGGCGCTTCCACCGTTCGCCAGATGATGCTCTTCTCCCTGGCTCTGATTCCGGTCACGTTGTTGCCGCGGGTGCTTTCGATGACCGGAAACTGGTATGTCGGCGGGGCGGTGATCGGCGGTCTCGTCTTCTTTTGGTATTGCACGCGGATGGTTCATGATCGAACGCTGGTCCGGGCGCGGAGCGTCTTGCTGGTATCGGTAATCTACCTGCCGGTCCTGTTTGGACTCTTGATTCTTGATC
>JBKJLJ010000708.1:0-5513 GCA_046597015.1 Bryobacteraceae bacterium | reverse complement strand
AATCCAGTCGCGTAGTTGGCCACGAGGCCGGGGAGAAGGAATCTGAGCCTGGTTCGGCTGGCGCAAGATGAGGGGCATTGGCTGGCAAGAGCCATTAGTTATTGGCTTCGCGCTATGTTTCTTGGTCGGTTCGGCCGCTGTCGTCGTCGCGGGAGCCTTTTATTGGACAAGGCGGCGGGCCCGGGTGATGAAGACGGGCGGGGATAAGCGCTGACCGTCGGCGGGGGAGACCTGGATGCGGCGGGCAACAGCGAGGCCCGAGACCACGCGACCGAAGGCGCCGAAGCCTTGACCGTCCGGGTTGCGACGACCGCCAAAGTCGAGTTCGGGCTGGCCTCCCAGGCATATGAAAAATTGATGCGAGGCGGAGTCCGGCTTTTCGCGCGCCATGGAAACGGTGCCGTTCTGATGGCGTAAACCCGTCACCGAAGTTCGCTCGAGGACAATCGGCGGAAACGTTTTCGTTTCCCGGGCCATGGCTTGGATCAGTTCGATCCGGATCGGACTTGCAAACTGGTTATCCGGGCGGACGGTACGATGGACGCGGCCCTGCTCGTAGAGCCCGGCGTCGACATGGCGCAGGAAGTTGGCGGCGGTGACCGGCGCGGAGCCGGTATCGATTTCGAGCGTGATCTCGCCGAGAGAAGTTGAGATGATCACACGCGGAAGCGCATCCTGTGGGGCTCCCGAGAGGGTGAGAAGGGCCAGGAGCCCGAAAATTAGGGGTTTCAACAGGGTCCTACGATAAAAAGTTGAAAAAGTGGCCATCTCGTAGCGTTTTTTCCTTTACTTCGATGCGGTAGCTGCCGTATGATTGCAACTGCAAAGGGATCAATTAGAACATTTCACCATTAAAATGATTGAAACGTTTTAAGCTGGTTTCGATTCTCCGGGAGAATCAGAAAAGGAGCAACATGGCTGTCGTAACACGCATGACGCAGACGCAATTGGTCGCGGCCCTCGTTGAGGGAGTTGAAGGGATCAACAAGAAGCAGGCGAAGGCATTGGTGACTTTGTATGCCGATATCGCCATCAAAGAAACGAAGAAGAACGGTGTGGCCGTTCTCCCTGGTTTGGGCCGTTTGGTCCGTCAGGAGCGGAAGGCGCGCACAGGACGGAACCCTGCCACGGGCGCAACGATCAAGATTCCGGCCAAGAAGGTCGTGAAGTTTCGGGTAGCCAAGGCCGTCAAAGACGCCATTGTGCCGCCGAAGAAAGAAAAAGCCGCAAAGTAGTTCACGAGGTCGGTTCGGTCCGTCTCCTCCAATTCCGAAACTTAAAACCCCGCTGGTAGCCCAGCGGGGTTTCTTTTCATTACCGATTCCGTTCCGCCCAAAGTGCGGGCGACCAGAGGAAGCCTTACGCCTGCTTCTTTTCTTCGGGCTGCTCTGCAACCTTTTCGTCGCCTTTGAGAGCGTTCTTGAAGTTTTTGATACCCTCGCCTAGCCCCTTTGCGACTTCGGGAATCTTCTTCCCGCCGAACAGCAATGCAGCAATAGCCAGGATGACCAATAATTCTTGCCAGCCAAATCCTCTCATACGGCCTCCTTTGGAATTTACGACTCTATTATACCCATATGGCAACCCGGAAGAAACCCAAGCCCCCAGACATCGGAAAGACGGTTCGGCGCGTAGCGCGGAATGTGGTCGGAATTGTGAAGGCTTCCCAGCCGATTGAACCCAAGGATAAACGGAAGAAGCCGAAGTACAAGGCCGACCCGCTGGCCGACGACGGATCGACCTAGGCCCGACGTCTTGGCCCATTAGCGGGAGAGCGAGCCAGCGAGGGCGAAAACCAGGCCGAGGAGCCAGACCGGGCAGGTGACCCCAAATGCTTTCGCCTTGGAGACGCCCGTCAGGGCGGCGTAGCCGAGGGCCAAAATCACAATGTACCAGAGAGTAAACAACGAAAAATAGTTAAGCAAGCCTTGCAGAAGCCGGGGGGCCTCGTCGCCGAGAAGGAGATCGAGGCCGAAGGCGGGCTGCATCCCGGCCATCGAAGTGAGTTGGCCGCGGAGTTTGACCACCACCGACTGGGCCACCTGAGCGGCAAGCGGAATCAGAGAGCAGTGAGCCAGCAGGGTGAACACGTCCGTGAACACGGCACGAACTCCGGCGATCGCGCTGAACCCAAGGACAAGCGCGGAGCTGATCGCCAGCATAATAGCGAGCATGACCGGGGTCATGACGGCAGAGAACGTGAGGGTGCCACTCGCGAAAGCCATCGCTTCGCGAGCTTTTTCGGCGCTCATTTTGTCGAGCAAGTCGTTGTACATGGCCTGTTCGAAGAAGGGCCGGAGGAGAAAGGAGACCCCGGCGGAGATGGCCGCGGCAAGGAGGATGGGTGGCAGCCAGGCGAGCTTGCCCTGGGCGCGTTGGTAGCGGACCGAAGCAGCCGGATCGATGAAGATATTGAGAATCGCGAAGACGGAGTTCATGATTTACGGGCGAGGTGCAGGGCTACGATGCCGAACGTGAGCCGATCGAAGGTGACGTCGGAGAACCCGGCGGAACGGAAATCGGCGGCGAGCGCCTCGGCGCCGGGAAACTTGCGCACGGATTCGGGGAGATAGGTATAAGCGTCGCGTCGGCCGCTGATCAAGGCGCCGATACGCGGGAGGATATGGAGGCTATAGAAATTGTAAACGGCGCGGAAGGCGGCGTTGGGCGGGGTGGAGAATTCGAGAATCGCGGCCGTGCCACCGGGGCGGAGGACCCGGTGGAGCTCGACGATCCCTTTGCGATAGTTGGCAAAGTTGCGAAAGCCGAAGGCGCAGGTGACTAGGTCGAGGGAGGAGTCGGCCAGCGGGAGCGAAAGGGCATCGGCTTCGAACAGCGGAGAACGCGTACGTTTAGCCTGAGAGGCCGTCAGCATCGGATGGCAGAAGTCGGAGCCAAGGACAGGGCCCTTCCGGGTTTTTTCAAGGGCCAGGAGGAGGTCACCGGTGCCGCAACACAGGTCGAGGATCCGGGCGGCGGGGTTATCCAGGTAAGAGCGAACCCGGCGAACGGTATGGGCGCGCCAGAGTTGATCGATTTGCAACGACAGCACGCGATTCAGAAGGTCGTACCGGGGGGCGACGTCGGCGAACATACCGCGGACCCAACGCGCGGCCTCTTCCTCGGTGCGAGCGCCGGGCGGGGTGGTGCCTTGGTTCATGCCAAAGCCGCGGCCGCGGCGGCAACGACGGCGGCGTGCGGAATGCCTCGCACGATTTCAGTTTTCCCGATGGCAGTGGCGAGCACGAAGTGAGTTTGACCTTGAATCGTCTTCTTGTCCTTATAAATGTGGCCGGCCAAGGCCTCCGGGGTGATCCCGGAGAGGGTTGGAAGCGGGCCGTAAAGGTAGATTACGCGGCTGAGTTCGGCCGCGACTTCCGGGGCAAGGTGGCCGGTGCTCACCGCGAGGTGGCCGGCGGCCAGCATGCCATAGGCCACCGCCTCGCCGTGTAGGAGAACGGAGTAATTGGTTTCCGCTTCGAGGGCATGGCCCAGCGTATGCCCGTAGTTCAAGATGCGGCGGAGTCCGCCTTCCTTCTCATCCGCCGAGACGACACCGGCCTTAATTCGCACGCTTTCGTCGATAATCTTTTCGAGGACTTCCGGGTGCTGGGCGAGAACGTCCGCCGATCGGTTAGCGAGAATGGCAAAGAGATCAGCACTGGCGATGATGCCGTGCTTGATCACTTCGAAGAGTCCTGCGCGATATTCGCGCGGCGGGAGAGAACCGAGGACGGCCGGGTCAATGAGCACCGCATGGGGCTGGTGGAAGGAGCCGAGGAGGTTCTTGCCGCTTTGGAGGTTAACGCCGGTTTTGCCGCCGACAGCGGCGTCGACTTGGGCAAGTAACGTGGTGGGGACCTGAATGACGGGGATGCCGCGCATAAAGATGGCGGCCAGGAAGCCACCGACGTCACCACAGATACCACCGCCGAAGGCGACCACCACGCTCGACCGATCGGCGCCGCGGGTGAGCATCTGGTCAGCCAGGGATTCCAGCACGCTGAGGCGTTTGTTCGGTTCGCCGCCGGGGAAATGCAGGACTTCAAAGCCCGCCAAGTGATCGGGGTACAGAGCATGGACGTCAGGGGTGGTTACGACGAAGACTTTGCCGGCGTTGGACGGTAGAAAATCGCGGATTTTTGAAGAGATGCCGTTTTGGACGGTGCAGGTATAGCTCTGGGTGGTGGTAGTTACGACGTGGGAGGGCACTCAATTTCTTGTACCATAGGGCTTGAAGATCACAACGGACTTCCTCGTAATTGGCGCTGGCGTAGCGGGCTTACGCGCGGCGATAACCTTGGCCTCGGTCGGTCAAGTGTTGGTTCTGGCCAAGGATACGCTCCATGAATCCGCGAGCGAATACGCTCAGGGCGGCATAGCGGCGGCATTGAGTGACGACGACCGCGTGGCGCTGCACGAGCAAGATACGCTTATGGCAGGCGATGGGTTGTGCAACGTAGAGGCGGTGCGGACGCTGGTCGCCGAAGGGCCGCGGGTGATTGAAGAACTGCTCGGCTGGGGTGCGGAGTTTGACCGGGAAGGCGGGGAGTTGGTGTTCGGGCGGGAAGGGGCGCATTCCCGGAACCGGATTCTCCATGCGCACGGCGATTCGACCGGACGGGAGATTTCGAGGGCGCTTTACCGCAAGGCCGCCTCGATGGCGAATCTGCGCTTCTTGAGCTTTGCGGCCGTGACGGATCTATTGCTGCAGGATGGAGAGGTGCGGGGGGTGCTGGCCTTCGATGCGCGGCACGAGCAGCAGATTCCGATCTACGCGCGAGCGGTCTTGCTGGCGACCGGAGGATTGGGACGCGTCTATAAAGAGACGACAAACCCCGATGTGGCGACCGGGGACGGGGTGGCGATGAGCTACCGGGCCGGGGCAGCGATTCAGGATATTGAATTTGTGCAGTTTCATCCAACGGCTCTCCACTTGGATGGGGCGCCGCGGTTTCTGCTTTCGGAAGCGTTGCGCGGAGATGGGGCGTTCTTACGGAACGCGGCCGGCGAGCGATTCCAGGATGAGTTGGCGGCGCGTGACGTCGTCAGCCGGGCGATTGTGCGGGAGATGGCCCGGACCGGGGCTCCGCATATGTTCCTGGACATGACCCATTTTGCGCCGGGCACGATGGAAACCCATTTCCCGCGAATTTTTGAGACTTGTCTACTCTACAAGTTAGACCTGCGGGAGACCCCCGCGCCGGTGCATCCAGCCGCACACTACGCAATGGGCGGGGTGGAGACCGACCTGGATGGGAGAACGACCGTCGGGCGGTTGTTCGCCGCTGGGGAGGTGGCGTGTACCGGGGTACACGGAGCCAATCGCTTGGCGAGTAATTCGTTGCTGGAAGGGGTCGTTTTTGGTGCCAGGGCGGCGGAGGCGATGAAGGATTTAGGGCCGACCATAGCGGAGGGAGAGGCACCGTTACCCGAGCGGTCCCCGGCGATCAGCGAGAGCCATTTGCGGGCGATCACCTGGGAGAATTGCGGGATAACCCGGGACGGAGCGG
>JBKJLJ010000445.1:0-3940 GCA_046597015.1 Bryobacteraceae bacterium | reverse complement strand
CACAAGCTGTTGCTCGGCGAAACTTCGCCCCTCGGCACTTCGGTCTTCGCGCGCGTCGACGGCGACCCGCGGCTCTACACCGTCGGTTCGGCCACCAAAGCCGCGGTCGATAAGGTGTGGCAGGATCTCCGCGATCGCCGGCTCCTGACCTTTTACGACGCCAAACTCGTCCGCGTCGAACTCAATGGCATGGAGTTCGTCAAGGCCGGTGGCCATTGGTCCATGACCAAACCCCAAGCTTGGCGTCCCGATACGTTTGCCGTCGAAGAGTTGGTTCGGAAAATGATCGAAGCCAAAATGGAGATCGCCCCCGAGGACGAAGAGCGGACCTTCGCGGGCAAGTTCGCCTCCGCCGCGCCCTACTCGATCGTACGGGCCACCGACGACCAAGGCACCCAACAACTTGATATCCGAAAGGACCAGGAAGGCAATTTCTACGCTAAGTCGACCGCCGTCGAAGGCTTCTTCAAATTGCCGCCCGAAGCCGTCGATACCTTCGCTAAAAAGGCCGAAGCGTTCCGCAGCAAAAAGCTCTTCGAATTCGGTTTCGCCGAACCGTCGAAGGTCGAGCTGAAGCACGACGCGACGACGTGGGCGTTCGCGAAGACTGGGGCCGATTGGCTCTCGGGCGGTAAGAAAATTGAACCCGGCTCCGTCCAGCAACTCGTCGATCGCCTCCGCGAACTCGCCGCGACCGGCTTTGTCGCCAAAGGCGCCGGCAAGCCATTGGCCGAGTATTCGATCACGCTGCCCGGCAAACCCGCCGAAGTGGTCAGCGTCTCCCAGCAAGGCGAGGCCTACTTCGCCACCCGCGCCGGCGACGCCACCGTTTACGCCCTAGACGGCAAGGTCGTCGAGGAACTCCATCAACTCGCTACCTCTGCCAAGCCGCTTCCATGAACGCTCTTCTCACCGACCTCTACCAACTCACGATGGCCGCCGGCTACTTCGAAGCCGGTAAACATCACGAGGTCGCCACCTTTGAGCTTTTCGTTCGCCGGCTGCCCTACAACCGAAACTACTACCTCACCGCCGGTCTGCCCCAAGCAGTTGAGTACCTGCTGGATTTGCGCTTCCAACCGGAAGAGATCGCCTGGCTCCGAGCCTTGCCGCAATTCGCCCGCGTCAGTCCGGAGTTCTTCACTTACCTCGCTGACCTCCGCTTTACGGGCGACGTCTTCGGCGTTCCGGAAGGTACGCCCGTATTTCCGAACGAACCCATTCTCACGATCCGCGCCCCTTTGATCCAGGCGCAGCTCGTCGAAACCTACCTGCTGGCCACCATCGGGTTTCAAACGTTGATCGCCAGCAAAGCCGCCCGGATTGTGGAAGCGGCCGGCACTGCCAGCGTCGTCGAGTTCGGCACCCGTCGGGCCCACGGGCCGGAATCTGGCCTGCTCGCCGCGCGCGCGGCCTATGTCGGCGGCTGCATCGGCACGAGCAACGTGCAAGCGGGCTACCGCTTCGGCATCCCGGTCTACGGCACCTCCGCCCACTCGTGGGTGATGAGCTTCGCCAGCGAAACCGAAAGCTTTCGTCAGCTCCAGCAATTGCTCGGCGAAGGGACCACCTACCTCATCGATAGCTACGATACCCTCGAAGGCGCCCGCAAAGCCATCGCCCTCGGCCGGCCCATCGCCGGCGTCCGGCTCGATAGCGGTAACCTGTTTGAACTCTCCCGTGCCGTGCGCGCCCTTCTCGACGAGGCCGGTTTCCAGGACGTTAAGATCATGGCGACCAGCGATCTAAACGAATACCGAATCGTCGAACTCACGGCTGCCGCCGCTCCCATCGCCATCTACGGCGTCGGCACCGATCTGGCTACCTCCGCCGATAGCCCTAGCCTGGGTGCCGTCTACAAGCTCGTCGAGCTCGAAGCCGGCGGCGTGAAACGCTACACCGCGAAATACAGCGAAGAAAAGCATACGCGGCCCGGAGCCAAGCAGGTCTTCCGCTATGGCAACCGGGATCTCGTCAGTTGCGCTTGGGAAGCTTCTCCCGCGGATGGACCCACCGAGCCCCTGCTCCGCCCGGTGATGACCCAAGGCAAGCTCCTCGAACCCCTCCCCAACGCTCACCAAGCCCGCTTCACTGCCCGCGAGAACATCAAGAAATTGCCCCACGCCCTGAAGAGCCTCTACGCCCCCGAGGAGCACCCCTGGCGCGTTGAGTACTCGAAGGAGCTGCTCGCCCTCGACGCTCGCGTCCGCCAGAATCTCCGCGGAGAGAACCAATGAACACCGTCTTCTTCGACGTCGACACGCAACTTGATTTCCTCTACCCGGCCGGTGCTCTGTACGTCCCCGGGGCCGAAACCCTGCTGCCCGCGCTCGCTCGCCTTGCGGACTTTGCGGCCGCCCACGGCATTCCCATTATCTCGACCATGGACGCCCACACGGGCGACGATCCCGAGTTCCAAACCTGGCCCCATCATTGCGTCACCGGCTGTCTCGGCCAACGCAAGCCGGAGGCGACCCTGCTCGGCAACCGCGGTCGCCAGTATTTCATCGAAAAGCAGCACGTCAACTGCTTCACGAGCGCGGCACTGATGCCGCTTCTGGCCCAATTGCAGGCGGACCACTACGTTGTCTACGGAGTAGTGACCGAGATCTGCGTTCGACACGCTCTGCGTGGGCTGATGGCTACCGGCACGCGGATCACCGTGCTGGCCGATGCCATCAAAGAACTGGACCCGGCCGCAGCCAAGGCTACCCTGGACGAGCTAGTCGCCGCCGGTGGGGAAATCTCCACCACGGCGGCTTTCTAACTACGCCAGACTATTCTCTTCCACCGGCAGCGTCAGTTTCGTCGCTCCCCGGTACAGGCGGTCTAAATCATAATAGGCGCGCGCTTTCTCAGAGAAGACGTGCACTACCAAATCACCGTAATCGAGCAGGATCCATTCGCCGGTTTGATAACCTTCGATGCTCACGGGGCGCTCCCCCGCCTCCCGCTTCAACTCACTCTCAATCTCGTCGGCGATCGCCTGATTCTGGCGGTTGTTCCGGCCATGACAAATCAGAAAAACATCTGCCATCGTCGTAATGCCCCGTAAATCGAAGGCCACTAAATCTACTGCCTGCTTGGCTTGCGCCGCCTCGGCCGCCAGGAACCAAGTGGGACTGAGTTCCCCTGCTTCTTCCTGGATCACTGCCGTTTCGGCTTTCGGGTTTTCACTCTCGGGTGAGTTCCGCGTATCGTTTGACTGCAAATCGACTCCTGTCGGTATCGTACTACACTATTATTATCGTGGATTTTCGGCGAATAGTGGTCATTGGTTTGGCCTGTTGCTCCTCTTTGCTCGCGGTCGACTCGCCAGCGGTAGAAAAAGCACAGGCGCGCCTTGCGGATTTAAAGGGTTTGTCGGCGGTTGGCGCCGTTTCCACCCGCCAGGTGGAACAAGCGGAAATCGCCCTGGCGCAGGCCAGGGAAGATCAACTGATCGACGAAACCGTCTACGGAGAACTCGCCATCGACGAATTGACGGAGGCCCAAGCCAGCGCCATGAAGAGCGCCGCCCAGCGCCGCCTGGATCGCGAACGGGCCAAATTGGCTGACGCCGCCAAGCTCGTCAGCGCCGGTGTCTCACCCCGCTCCTCGCTGATTCCCTTCGAAGAAGACGTCGACCGCGCCCGTCGCATCGTCTCCGCTGCCGAAGAACGCGCCCGCGCCCTCACCGAACTCATCGCCCAGATCCGTGCTGAGGAAGCCACCACTGCCCCGCCAGCCGAAGGGCCGATCCAGGGCCCCATGCCTGTCGTCACCCGCTTCATCGGCGGCATGAAATTCGCCCTCGCCTTGGACTTCAAGAAAATCGTCCTCGCCTACGAAAAACAATTCGACCGCAAAATCCCCATCAGCGCCAAAGGCCAAACCCCCCTCCATCGCACCCTCGGCTTCGACCATCGCGACCGCGTCGACATCGGCGTCAATCCCGATG
>JBKJLJ010000394.1:0-2859 GCA_046597015.1 Bryobacteraceae bacterium | reverse complement strand
GCCCGTCCCCGCCTCTTGAAAGCGGAACAGCCGCCCCCCGCGTGACAAGTCAAACGGCCGCAGCGTCTGCAAGTAGGCCTCCGGATCCGCGGGATCGTTGAAGCCCAGGTCCGTGATGCCAAACGTAAACCGTTCCCGAATTGGGATCCGCTGCAAGTCGATTCCCCCCCGGATGTTATGCCGCCCCCGCACCGTCGCGTAGCGATGCGTCAACGCCACCGTCGTCAACCTTCGCTCCTGCGACGCCGTCACCGGCGTATCCCCCGCGCTGGGCAGCAGCGCCGAAGTCGATGTCCGCACCGAGTAGTTCATCTCGTAGGTCGACCGGGGATCCAGCGTCCTCACCCAATTGAACGCCGTCGAAAAGTCCCCTAACTCCTGCCGCTGATTCATTCCGTTCGCGTGCTGGCTCCGCAGATTCGCCAGTTGAAACGGCGCCCGCCCCATCAGGAAGTTCACCCGGAACACGTCCTTGTCCGACGCTTGATAGTCCAGCCGCAGAAACCCGCGCGACGAGTTCCCCCCGTTGTGCAAGTTGTCCAGCGACACCGAGTCGAGATACCGATTCGACTTCATCGTGTTCACAAGCCCCGAGTACCCAAACCGCTTGCTCTGCCCCCCGAACTGGGTCACCTGCCCCACCGTGTCGTAGCCCGCCGCGCTCAGCGCCGTGCTCCCCATGAAGCGCCGGTCCGTCCCCAGCCCGCTCTTCGTGTTCACGTTGATCACCGCCGCGATCTTCGCCCCATACTCCGCCGGAATGTTCCCCGTGAAAATCTCCACGCTCTGCACAATGTTCGGGTCCACCGCGTTCGCAAACGCCCCCGTCAACTGGTCCGTAATCGGCATCCCGTCGATGATAAACGACATCTGCGTATGCGCCCCGCGCGGATGAATCGACCCGTTCGCGTTCTGCGCAAACCCCGGGAACGTTTGTACCACTGCCTCCAACCCCCGATTCCCCACCGAGAGCACCAACCGTTCAATCTCCTTCTGATTGATCTGCGCCCGCGTCCCCGTGTCCTCCGGCGTCACGAGACTCACCGTCTCAAACGCCGATACGGTGGTCGACGATTCCGCCGTCATCACCTTCAGCCGCACCGCCACCATCTGCGCCGCCGCGTTTGAAAATGTAATCGCCTGCTCGTGGATCTGGAAGCCCGTCGCCTTTACCGACAGCTGATACGTCCGCAGCGGAATGCTGGCGAGCTGAAAGCTTCCGTCCGGCCGCGTCTCCACCACCTGCTCAAAGCCAGTCAGCGCGTTCTTCAGGAGTACCCGCGCCCCGCCCACTCCGGCGCCCGATGGGTCCGTCACCGAACCCGTCACCGAGGCCGTCGTCTGGCCCCACAACGTACAAATACACGCAGTCACGGCCGCTAGGGCGAATCGAGAAACGAACACAAACACCTCGCAATCAATCTAAATTTGGTCAGGTAAACTGGACGAAATTAGCTGATTGAGCCGGCGGCCCGCGCACTCCAAACTCACGGACGACGGCAAACTCCGGCCGCAATTCGCGCGGCTCGAAGACCATCGCAACCATCACCAAAACGAGCAACACGACAGCCGGCGTCCCCGCCGATTCGGCCACGGCCTGGTCGATGTTGTTCAGCGAACACTGAAACGGCTTGCCGGCCTGATGCCGGTGTAAGGGCGAATAGATGGCAATGGCCAGGAACAGGACTAATAGCCCCGTCAGCACCGCCGATACTCGCGCTCGCGTCATGCCCACGTCTTAGTATAGGGCCGGAACGGGTTGCCGTTCCAATGCGACGTCCTGCAAATCGGACCAGCCGCAGGTGCCGGTATTTCGCACAAACGTGATGGTCTCCACCGAAAAACTCCGCGGCCCACGGTACTCCGCCCACCGCTTTTGACACAGTGCCAGTGCCGCGTCAAACTGCTCCGGCGTCAACTCCTGCCCCAACGTAATGTGCGGATGATACGGATATGGCTCCGCATAAGCCAGCGCCCCGCCATTCAGTGCATCATGGATTTCGGCTAGTTGGTCGTGCCCCTGCTCCAAGTCCACGTAGATGACGTTGGTCTCCGGAAAAACCCGTAACTCACCCAGCTTTACGGTAAACGGCGCGTGATGCTCGGCCACCTCGCCAATCCGTCCCTTCGCCTCCGGTTCGTCGCCGGCCAGTTCCCGAGGTGGCAACAGTGACACGTGCGAACGAAGCCGACAGGTCGGCACTAGTTCCTGGCGCAAATTATAGAGAAAATTCCCTAGCGTGCCGTTGATATACGCAACAAGACCGTACACAGTCTGGTGTCCAGACGAGGGCTCCATATACTTATATCTTAGCGGGAATTCCCGCGGCGTGTTCGGGCACGATCCACTTGGCTTCTTCGAAGCCAACGTACTTGTACAACTGAATCTCGCCCAACTCGGTCTCTAATATGTCCCCCACCTGCAGCGCCGCGTCCGTCGTCTTCAGCTGTTCCCAGGCGTCGTAAGGATTGGTCGCGTCCACGCTCCCGCCTTCTTCGAAGTCCTTCAGCTTTACCGGCGTCACCCCGCTCGTGTGCGGAGCCCACCGAAAGTTCTGCCGAGGCGTGTCTTTCATTCGAAATATGCGATACGTAGGCATAAAACTGATTATCGCGCAGCTGACTCCCCCTCCGCGATCCATCGTTCGATGTTGCCCCGGTCCCACACCGCCGACTGGCGCAGCGAGCCCAGCCGCTCCAGCGGCTCGATCCGGCGCACGTTCGGCCCGTCCACCGCCGGCCCTCGCCAACCAAAGTGCTTCCAGACATTGACCACCACAATCTCCTCGGCTTCTATCTCCTCCGCCGCCCACACCGGACACACCGTCCGCAACCCGCCGTCGAACGACAACCCGCCCT
>JBKJLJ010000121.1:0-6144 GCA_046597015.1 Bryobacteraceae bacterium | reverse complement strand
GACGACCTCAATACGTTCGACCAGCTCTCGCTTCACGAGATGAGCCACTGTCTGTATCTGAACCATTTCCCGTCCGGCAATCCGTTCGGGGGGGCCCGGGCGGATCTTCACGACATTTTCGATAACTGCATGATGGGCTACGGCAAGAACGAGTCCGATCTCTGCGGAAAGTGCCTGGCCGCTTTCATGGGCGTCAACACGAGCGATGCCCGCTTGGGGACATGGAATGGCACCTCGTATGTGAAGAACGATTCAGCGATCACCTCGGCCCAGGATGATATCGACACGCCGGCGGGAAAGAAGCACGTCGAGCCCCCACTGCTGGCCGCGCCCGAACCGGCCAAAGACGCGGATGACATTATGTCGCTCCTCCTCAACTGCCCGATCGGAAAGCAGGTCTGGGATTTGGCGCTGCAGGTGAACGGAGGGGCCGAACCAGAGATCAGCAATGCGGGCCCCACGGGCACGGGCAACTGCGATCCCATTACGGCCATCATCTCGTTTCCCACCGTAGCGCGAGTGGAATTCAATGGCGAGGCCGACAAACAAAGACTTCTCTCCTTGGGCGGCGTGTTCCGGGTCACCGATACAAAAGAGGAGATTGTTAATTTCTTCGGCGATTGGGTTGGGGTGCAGATTCTGATTATGGAGTTGGGCAACCTCACCAAGCGCTACGAATTTTTTGATCTTGACTACCGGATGCAAAAGGGTGAGGCCGGACTGGAAGAGTACGTTAAAGAGACCGAGCGGCTGGAGTATCTTGGCGGCGTCACTTACGTGATCAATGCCTTTAACCGCTGTAAGGACTACTGGCAGGCACCTGTGTGCCAGAAGGAGTCGTCGATGAAGCCTGATCAATCCGGCCCGCTTGACTTTGACGATTACTACGACGAATTGCCCGAGACTCACAAAGGCAAATACTACGGCGAATGGCATGCAAAGGGTATGGTGCCGTTCTATCTGAACAACACTCCCCGCTTGCGCGCGATCAGTCCGATCCGGATGGAAAAGGTACTGCATACCGTTAAGTACACCTTTGGATCGGGGGATACGTGGATCGTCCCGAAAGGGCCGATGAACTTGTTCAGCCATGACGACGCCTCCTGGACGTTGCTCAACACGATGTTCGGCCTGGACCCGGACTGGGACGTAGACGCCAGGAACCGCGTGCTTGATTGGACGAAGCAGGAACTGGCCAAACAGACGAGTCCTGACGCCCTGGTCCGCGTCGGCGGCATCGCCAGGCTCGCCCAAACGAACCCGCCTGACTTGACATAAACCGTAAGGCCCCTTGCACAGACCCTCGTACTGCGGTAGCGTAGACAGGCCCACTCTTGGGAAATCTCCGTGAATGATCTTTTAGTTGTTCGTCTCGTCTTCGTATTATCGATTACCGCTGCCGCATACTTCTTGCAGCCAGCCGCGCTATCGCCTTGGCTCGCCGCGGCAGCAGGAGCCATCATCGGTGGCCTCATCGTCGCCTTTGAAGTGCGCGTGCGCCGGATTACTTTGCAGCGTCTGCTGGGCGCCGCCGTAGGCAGCATCTGCGCAATTCTGGGGGCTTATCTGATGACCCTCGTCCTTGGCCAAGCCTTCCCCGCGAATCGCGATACGGTTCCCTTTCTCCAGGTCATGATTCTGCTTTGGATGACCTACTGTGGCATGGTCATCGGCGCTAACAAGGGCGACATGCTGAACTTGAAGGCGCTGGGCGGCATGTTTGGCAGCGAACTCGTCGTTCCCAAAGAAGACCTGAAGATTCTCGATACCAGCGTCATCATCGACGGCCGTATTGCCGACATCGCCGAGACAGGCTTCATTGAAGGCACCTTCATCATTCCCCAATTCGTACTCCGCGAGTTGCAACTGGTGGCCGATTCCTCCGACTCGCTCAAGCGCAACCGCGGCCGTCGGGGTCTCGACATCCTCAGCCGGATCCAGAAGAATCCCGAGTTGCACATCCGCATCGTAGAAGAGGACTTTCCCCAGGTCCGCGACGTCGATATGAAGCTGCTGGAGTTGGCTAAGCTCCTGAATGGCAAAGTGGTCACCAACGATTTCAACCTGAACAAAGTGGCCCAGATCCATGGCGTCGAAGTACTCAATATAAACGACCTTGCCAACTCGCTTCGACCGGTCGTACTGCCCGGCGAACTAATGAAGGTGTTTATTCTAAAAGAGGGCAAGGAGCATAGCCAGGGCATCGCCTATCTGGATGACGGGACCATGGTGGTCGTTGACAATGCACGCAAGATGATTTCGAAGACGATCGAAATTTCCGTTACCAGCGTCCTGCAAACCACGGCCGGGAAAATGATCTTCGGCCGGTCCGACGAGCGGGTGCATGCCGCCGAAAAGGTCGTAGCCGCGCTACACTAAAATCCCTGACCATGAAAGTTGCTGTTATCCTTCCAGCGGCGGGCCTAGGCACCCGCATGGCCAAGTCCCAGCCCGACGCCGTCCACAGCCGCAAGCAGTTTTTTTTGCTTGAAGGTTCGCCCATTCTGTTGCACACGATTCGAAAGTTCGCCCATTGTGCGGCCGTCTCTGAAATCGTAGTTGCCCTGCGCGGGGATGACATCGGTTGGTTCCAGGACCTCCTCGACCAGGAATCGCTCCCCAAGCCGGTCCGCTTGGTGGTTGGCGGCGACTCGCGGCAGGAATCGGTGGAACACGCGTTGGCGGCCCTCGACGAGTCCATAGAATTGGTCGCCGTCCACGACGCCGTACGCCCGTTCGTCAGTCTCGAACAGATTGAAGCCGTGATCGCCGAGGCCGCCGCGTGCGGTGCCGCCATTCTGGGAGTCGTGCCGGTTGATACCGTCAAGCGCGTCGCTCGTCATCGCATTGAGACCACGATTCCGCGGGAACGCCTCGTCTTGGCGCAGACGCCGCAGGTGTTCCGCCTAGCGCTGTTGCAGAAGGCGTTCGCGCAAGCCACGGCCGACAGCTTCACCGGCACCGACGAATCTTCTTTGGTTGAGCGGCTGGAAAACGTGGATGTCCACGTCGTGCCGGGTAGCGATCGCAACATCAAAATCACCAAGCCGACGGACCTCGAACTCGCGAAGGCGTTCCTCGCCGAAGAGGGGATCCGAAAGCAGCAATGACGGAGTACCGCACGGGTCTCGGCTGGGATAACCATCGGCTCGCGGCCGGGCGGGTACTGATTCTGGCTGGTATCGTGATTCCGCACGAAACTGGTTTTGACGCTCACTCGGACGGCGATATTCTGCTGCACGCCGTCACGGATGCGTTGTTAGGGGCCGTCGCCCTCGGCGATATCGGCATGCACTTTCCGGATACCGACCCGCAGTGGCGAGGCGCGTCCTCTGATCGCTTTGTGCAGCACGCGCTGCGCTTAGTCCGCGAACGCGGCTTCGAACTTTCGAACGTCGATACTACTGTCATTCTGCAGCGACCCAAACTGAAGGATTACCGCGAGCAGATCCGGATGAATCTTGCCTCGCTCGTGGGCCTGCCCAGTGATCGCGTCAACGTGAAGTTTAAGACGGCGGAGAAGGTCGGGCCCGTCGGCCAGGAGCTGTCCGCCGAAGCCCAAGCGATCGTCACCATCCTGCGTCATACTGATAGCTAGCGAACGTGTCTATGAAGCTTGCACTGTCCTTTGTCGTACTCTCTGCTGTTGCATTGGGTCAGGTGACCTATACCCGCGAGATATCCCGCGTTTTTCAAGAGAAATGCCAAGGCTGTCATCGCGAAGGCGACATCGGCCCGTTTGTGCTGGACTCCTACGACGCGGCGATGACGTGGGGCGAAGACATTCAGCGGGTGGTCGAAACAAAGCAGATGCCACCGTGGAAACCGGTCCCCGGCCATGGCGAGTTCCAGAATAACTTTGGTTTGTCGGATGAGCAGCGCGACCTGATTCTGAACTGGTATCGAGGCGGCGCTCCGGAAGGCGACGCGCGGGACCTCCCCGAGCCCACCGTCCAAAGCGGAGAGTTCCAACTCGGCGATCCCGATGTGGTTCTGACGATGCCGCAGACCTACTCGCTCAACCGTCGCGGCGACATTTATCGCTGCTTCGTGATTCCGACCGATTTTGGCACCGACCGTTACACGGACGCCATTCAAGTCGTCCCGGGTAATCGCCAAGTGGTGCATCACGTGATTTTATATCTGGACACCTCCGGCAAAGCCCGGCAGATGGACGGCAAAGATGGTAATCCGGGCTACGATTGCTTCGGCGGCCCCGGCGATGGCATTCCGCTTACGCTTTCGAGCATGGCGGGCGGTTGGGTACCCGGCACGAGGGCGGCTCGCCTACCCGAGGGCGTAGGCACGTTGCTGCCGAAGGGCGTCGACGTGATTATGCAGGTACACTACTACCCGGGTGGTCGTACCCAGCAGGAAGATCAGACCAAAGTCGGCCTTTACTTCTCGAAGAATGCAGTCAACAAGCGCCTGGTTTATCTGCCGATCGTTAATACGAGCTTTCGGATTCCCGCTGGCGCCGAGAGTTATGACGTGGTGGCTAACTTCCCGATTCCTCCGCTCTTCGACGCGACGGCGTTCCTCGTCGCGCCGCACATGCACCTGCTCGGGAAGAAGTTCAAGCTGGAGAAGTTGAAGCCGAATGGAACAACCGAATCGCTGATTTATGTCGACGATTGGGACTTCAACTGGCAGGGCTTTTACAAGTACCAACAGCCGATTCGGCTGAGTGCTTTTGACCGTGTTCGCGCCACCTGCACCTTTGATAATTCTGAAAACAACCCGAAGAACCCCAGCAATCCGCTGAAGATCGTACGCTGGGGCGAAGGCACCGAGGACGAGATGTGCCTCGGCTTCCTAGGCGTGACTTTCGACCGGGAAAACATCGTGCCGTTCAACCTGCCCTTGTAGCGCGCCATGCCTGACGTCGTTCGACCGCCTGGCCCGCCAAGTGGGCTTTTTTCTGGAGGTCTATTCGCGTTCCGGAAGGACCCGCTCAGCTACATCGAGAAGGTGGCGGCCGACTTTGGCCCGCTCGCCTACTTCCGTGCCGGCCACCAGCACATCTACCTGGTGAACGAACCGGAACTAATCCGCGATGTGCTCGTTACGCGCAACGCCCTCTTCACCAAAAGCCGCATTCTACAGCGCGCGAAGACACTGCTCGGCGAAGGGCTGTTGACCAATGAAGGCGCGTCCCATATCAAGCAACGCCGCATGGTCCAGCCCGCATTCTATCGCGACCATCTCGTCGGCTACGGCGCGCAAATGGTGGCGCTCGCCGACCAATCCCGCCGCCGTTGGCAAAACGGAGCCGTTCTCGATATCGATCAGGAGATGATGCGGCTGACGCTGGCCATCGTCGGGCAAACGCTGTTCAGCGCCGATGTCGAGCAGGAAGCGCCCCAGGTCGGCGAAGCCATGAATGCGCTCGTCGCCATCATGCCCCTGCTCATGCTTCCCGGGTCTCAGTTCATTGAGTACGTCCCCCTGCCCGCTACGCGACGCTATTTGCGCGCCGCCAAACTCGTCGAAGGAACCATCTATCGCATCATCAACGAGCGGCGGGCCTCGGGCGAAAACCCCGGCGATTTACTGTCCATGCTGATGGCCGCCCGCGACGCCGAGGGCGACCAAGCGGCCATGTCGGATAAGCAGGTTCGCGACGAAGCGCTCACCTTGTTTCTAGCCGGCCACGAGACCACCGCCACCGCTCTTGCCTGGACTTGGTACGCATTGGCGCAGCACCCCGCGGCCGAAGCTGCTTTGCATGCCGAGTTGGACAAGGTCCTCGACGGCCGGCTGCCCACTTTCGACGACCTTCCCCAACTTCGGTATACCCAACAGATCTTCGCCGAATCCATGCGGCTCTATCCGCCCGCGTGGGCCCTCGGCCGCATGGCGCGGGAGCCGCTTGAACTAGCGAGTTACACGCTGCCAACCAAGTCGATCGTCATCATGAGCCCGTACCTGATGCACCGTAACGCCAAGTATTGGCCGAACCCCGATCAATTCGAGCCCGCCCGCTGGGCCGACGGCGATTTCTACAAACGCGACTTCACTTACTTCCCCTTCGGCGGTGGGCCCCGGATCTGCGTCGGGGAACGCTTCGCCTGGATGGAGGGCGTGCTGCTTCTGGCTGTGATCGCTCAACAGTGGCGGTTTCGACTCGTTCCTGGTCACGTG
>JBKJLJ010001080.1:0-4940 GCA_046597015.1 Bryobacteraceae bacterium | reverse complement strand
ATTCGCTGATGCGTCCCAATTTGACGTCATCATCGAATGGTACGAGACCGAAAAGGGAGAAGTCTGCCCGGTAGGCCAGAAAATGCTTCTCGTCGATGGGGAGGAGTTGCCGATCCTCGAATTGCGCAAGCTCGTCTTCCATCATCCGGAAGAACTGACCCCGGAAGCCGCCGACGAATAAACGATGCCTCTCCGCGAAGACCTGCTGAATCCTATCCCCGGAGACAATCCGAGCGGAGAGTATCTATACTATTCCCCCGTCTACGACAAGATTAAAGAAGCCCGCCGCGAAGACGACGAAGGCCCCGTCGGCGATTGGCAACGGGAACGCAAGATGGCGGATTGGAACACCGTCATCAAGCTGGCTGGCGAATCGCTTGCCACCAAAACCAAAGACCTGCAACTAGCCGTCTGGCTCACCGAAGCTCACCTGCGCAAGGAAGGCTTCGGTGAGTTCCAGAAGTGCCTCGAACTCCTCAAAGGCTTCGTCGATACCTACTGGGACACACTCTATCCCGAACTCGAAGACGGCGACGCCGAATTCCGCGCCACGCCCTTGCAATGGCTCGGCAATTTCGACCTCCAAGTCCAGTGGATCCCGCTCGTCAAAACGTCGGCGGGATATGGCGACATTAAGTATCAGGAGTCTCGGAAAGTCGGCTACAAGTCCGACGCCGAAAACGATAGCTCCAAACTCGAAACCTTCCTCGAAAAAACCAAAGAAGGAAAGCTCAGCGCGGACGACTTCGATAAGGAGTTCAACGCGACTCCTAAGGTTTGGTACGTCAACACCCTCGCCACGCTTGACCTCTGCCTTGAATCGCTCGAATCCCTCCAGATCACCTGCGAAGATCGGTTCAGCGACATGGCCCCCGGCTGGACTAAGCTTCGCGGCTCCCTCGAAAAGGTTCGCCAAACTGTCAATATCCTTCTGATTCGGAAACGCGAAAAGGAACCCGACGAGCCCGTCGCCGGGGCCGAAGTCGAAGAGAGCGTCGATGAAGAGGCACCGCAGGAAGATACGTCCTACGATGCCGCTCCCGCCGCTAAAGCCGTCCGCAAAGGCGGCGCTCTCTCTGCCGAACCCGACGATCGCGACGACGCCATTCAGAGGGTGATCTCCGCCGCCAAGTTCCTGCGCAAAGAAGACGCTTACACCCCCGCCCCCTACCTCATGCTGATGGGTCTTCGCCACGGCGAACTCCGCGCCGGTGGCGAAACCCTCGATGCTCGCCTCCTTGAACCCCCGCCCACTGAAATCCGTCAGCAGCTCAAGCAGCACTCCCTCGACTACAACTGGCAAGGCGTCCTCGATACCGCTGAACTCGCCATCGCCCTCCCTTGCGGCCGCGGCTGGTTCGACGTCCATCGCTACGCCGCTCAAGCTTGCGCCCAACTCGGCTATTACTACGCCGGGCTCCAAACCGGTATCCGCGCCGGTCTCCGTGCCTTGCTCACCGACTACCCGGCCCTCCTCGAAATGACGATGATGGACGATACCCCCACCGCCAACGCAGAAACGCTCACGTGGATCAAAGCCGAAGTGCTCACCGCCGGTTCGTCCGCTCCAGCCGCCGAAACCTCCTACGCCCCGCCTCCCAATGAGGACGACGAAGCGGGCGCTTCCGCCACCGGCGAACCGTTGCCCCCCGACACATGGGAGCTCGCTACCCAAGCCGCCCGCGGCGGTCGTGCCCGCGAAGCCATCGATCTACTCGCCCGCGAAGCTGCCATCGAACGCAGTGGCCGCTCCCGCTTCCTCCGCAAAACCCAACTCGCTTCCATCTGCATGGAGACCGGAAACGAAGCCATCGCGCAGTCCATCCTCGAACAGCTGGCCGCCGAAATCGACGCCCGTCATCTCGACGAATGGGAGCCCGCCGAATCGATCGCCCATCCCCTCCTTCTTCTCTACCGCTGCCAAATCCGTCACGACCGCGAAAGCCCCGCTGCTAAAGCGCTTTTCGCTAAACTTTGTCGTCTCGATCCCGGTCAAGCGCTGGGCGTTAGCCGACAATAGGTTATGGCAAAAGGTGACTTCGATCAAATCGTAACCCTCTCCGTCCTCGATCGGCTGATCGACCGCGAGCCGAAGAATCCCACCGCCGAAGCCCGCTTGACCCGCGCCCAGTCCGTCCGGCTCATGAAGGCCGCCGTCAAGCGGGACCTTGAATGGCTCCTCAACACCCGTCGGATCAAGGAAGAGTCGGTTGACGCCGCCTCTGAACTCACGCGCTCCCTGTTCAATTACGGCCTGCCCGACCTGACGAACTTCGGCCTCCACTCCTCCCGCGATCAAAACCGCCTGACCTGGATGCTCGAGGCCACCGTCTCCTCCTTCGAGCCCCGCCTCATGAACCCCAAAGTCTTCATGGAACCGGTCGAACCAGGCTCCAAAAAACTAAAATTCCGCATTGACGGTCTACTTAATATGGATCCCGCCCCCGAACGCGTCACTTTTGACACGACCCTCGACCTGACCAGTCAGTCCTACGTCGTGAAGGGAGAAGGCGGTGCGTGACGAACTCCTTAATTACTACGAACGCGAACTAACCTTCCTGCGCCAAATGGGCGCCGAGTTCGCCGATAAATACCCGAAAATCGCCCGCCGCCTGCTCCTTGAGCCAACCCAGTGCGAGGACCCCCACGTCGAGCGCATGATCGAAGCATTCGCCTTCCTCGCCGCACGCGTTCATCTCAAAATCGACGACGAGTTCCCCGAAATCACCGAGGCCCTTCTCGGCGTCATCTATCCCCACTTCGTTCGGCCCATCCCTTCCATGTCGGTGGCCGAACTCTCCTCCGACCCCGAAAACGCGGCCCTCATCACCGGCTTTCCGGTCCCTCGCGGCGCGGTCCTCAACTCCCGCCCGATCGACGGTCTTCCCCTGCGTTTCCGCACCTGCTTTGATGTCACCCTCTGGCCCATCATGATCAGCGGCACCCAGTGGAAAACGCCCGACCGTCTCTCGCCCGCGCCGAAATCCAGCGGGGCTACCGCTGCCCTCCGTACCGAAATCCGCTACGCCCCTGGCGTCCTGCCCGACAAACTCAATATCCGCTCCCTCCGCTTCTTCCTTAACGGGGAAGCCGCCCTCATCCATTCCTTCTACGAACTGCTCTGCAACAACACCATGCAGATTCTGCTTCGTGACCTCACCCCGGGCTCGCGCAAAGCTCCCATCACCCTTCCCGCCACCTGCCTCCAAGCCGTCGGCTTCCACGAGAACGAAGCTCTCATTCCCTATCCCCGCCGCTCTTTTGATGGCTATCGCATCATCCAGGAGTTCTTTCACTTTCCCGAAAAGTTCTTCTTTATGGAGCTCTCCGGCCTCGAAGAACTCATCGGCTCCGGCTTCAAAACCGGCTTCGAGATCGTCGTGCTGATCAGCCGTTTCGAACGGCCCGACCGCATGCAACAACTCGAAGTTGGCATCGGCCCCAACTCCCTCAAACTTAACTGCACCCCCATTATCAATCTGTTTAAACAGACCGCCGAGCCGATTCTCCTCTCCCATAACAAAGCCGAATACGGAATCGTCCCCGACGTCCGCCGCCCCCTCGCCATGGAGATCTTCTCGGTCGAAGAGGTCCTCAGCTCCAACCCCTCCAGCGGCGACATCACTTACTTCGAGCCGTTCTACTCCTACCGCCACGGAGCCATCCGTGACAATAAGCAGACCTTCTGGCAGTCCATGCGCCGGCAAAGCACCCGCCGCAACGACGACGGCACCGAAGTCTCGCTGTCCCTCGTCGACCTCTCCGGCCGCCCTATGCGCCCCGACTTCGATGCCATCACTGTCCGCACCATCTGCTCCAATCGTGACCTGCCCTCCCGCATGCCCATCGGCAGCGACGCCGGCGATCTCGAGCCCCAGGGCTTGGCCCCGATCCGCAAAGTCACCATCCTTCGAAAAATGACCGCCCCGGTCCGCCCCCCCGTCGGCAAGGGCGCTCTTTGGCGTCTGATCTCCCACCTCTCGCTGAACTATCTCTCGCTGGTCGAAGACGGCAAGGAGAGCTTCCAGGAGATCCTCCGTCTTTACGATTTCGAAAATTCCCCCGCCCTCCAAAAGCAGATCGTCGGCATCACCTCCATCTCCAGCCAGCGCCACTTCGCTCGCCTGGTCTCGGAAAACGGAATCTCGTTCGCGCGAGGCTTGAAAATCGACATCGAACTCGATGAAGAACAGTTTGTCGGCGCCGGTGCCTACCTGTTCGCCAGTGTCGTGGAGCGCTTCCTGGCGCTCTATGTCACGATGAATAGCTTTAGCCAATTGACCGTGCGAACCAAGCAACGGAAGGAGGTGCTAGGCGCATGGCCCCCGAGAACCGGTCAGCAGATTCTGCTCTAGATCCCCCGCCCATCGAAGCTCCTCCGGCCTACCGCCCCGGCATGGCCCTGCTCCAGCAGCGCCTGGCCGAACGGGGCTACGAGTTCGAGTTCTTCCAGGCCGTGCGCCTGCTCGAACGGCTCTCCCCGCAGCGCTCGCCCGTAGGCCGCTTTAACGTCCCAGGTTCCGAAGTCGCTCGCTTCGAAGTCAATCAGGAACTCGGCTTCCCCGCCAGTCCCATGGAAGGTATCGAGTTCGTCGAAGGGCAACCCACTCGCGTCAAAATCAACTTCATGGGCCTCACCGGGCCCCAGGGGGTCCTGCCCCTCTATTACACCGAACTGATCCGGGAACGGCTCCGCAGTCGAGACCTCTCCGCTGCCGCCTTCCTCGACATTTTCAATCACCGCATTGTCTCCCTCTTCTATCAAGCCTGGGAGAAATATCGCTTCCCCATTGCCTATGAACGCGGCGACCGCGACCGCTTCTCTCACCATCTCCTCGACCTGATCGGCCTCGGCACCTCCGCCCTCGAGAATCGTCAACCGCTCCCCGACGATTCCCTGATCTACTACACCGGCCTTCTCAGTCAAAGCGCCCGTTCCG
>JBKJLJ010001044.1:0-3447 GCA_046597015.1 Bryobacteraceae bacterium | reverse complement strand
GAGAGGAACTTTGCCTTGCGTTTGCCGAGTCCGTGTTCGGCGGCGACGGAACCTCCCAATTCCTTCGCTCTTCTGGCGAAGAGCATCAGGGCGGCAGTACCCGCGTCGAACTCTTCTTGCGTCGATGGGAGCATGTTGACGTGGGGGTGGGCATCGCCGACATGGCCGAAGATGCAGTAGCGGCCGGGCATGATGCGGTCCATGTGTTTACGGTAGTAGGCGAACATTTCGCGGTTCTGTTCGATGGGCACCGAGAAGTCGGTGCCGAGGGAAGGGAAACCGTTCCTTTGGGAGATGGCGAGCGCCGTTTCGGGGAGGGCGTGGCGGAATTTGCGGAAGCGTTCGCGGTCGAAATCGGAGGAGCCGAACCAGCTTTCCGCTTCCATGGCACCGGTCTGTTCGAGGCGATCGGCCCAGGCGTCGATGTCGGCTTCGTGCTCGATGATCTGTTCCATGATGAGCGCGGCGCGGGCGCGCTTGGGGACGTCGGGGAAGCGCTGCTCGATCATGCGGAGGGCGGGGTCATCAACGTACTCGAGCATGCGGAGACCGGGGACGGCTCGCCACTGCGCGAGCGCGGAAAGCGACGCTTCGTCGGAGGGGAAGAAGATGATCCCGTTGAGCAACTCTTTGGGATTCGGCAGCAGTTGCACGTCGGCTTCGAGCACAATGCCGAGGGTGCCTTCCGAGCCGGTGAAGAGGTCAATCCAGTCCATGCCGGGGCGGAGGGCGTAGCCGGCGGAGTGTTTTTTCGTGGGCGGTTGAGGGATGGCGGGGACGTCGAAATCGATCGCGTCGCCGCGGCCAACGTCCATGACCCGGCCGTCGATCAGCGCGACGCGGAGGCGCTGAATCCAGCGGCCGGTGGCTCCGTATTTGAAGCTGCGGGAGCCGCTGGAATTGGCGGCGATGGTGCCGCCGAGGAAGGCCATGGTTTCGGTGGGATCCGGGGGATAAAACTGGTTGGTGGCCTTGGCGGCGGCGTGGAGTTCGTGGAGGGTGACGCCGGAGCCGACGGTGGCGAAGCCATCGTGAATGTCGAGGCGGCGGAACTTCTCCATCGAGATCTGCCAGCCTCCGAAGGGGACGCGGCCGCCGGTGAGGCCGCTGCCGCCGCCGGCGATGGTGATGGCGATTTTACCCTCGTTCGCCTCGGCCAGGATGGCGAGGAGTTCGGCTTCATTGGCGGGGATCAGGGTCTTTTCGGCGTGGCCTTTAGCGCCGCTGGCGTCTTCGAGATAGCTCCAACTCATGGGATTCCTATTGTATGGGAGCGAGGCGCGACGGTGCTTCGATCAACTGGACAAGGGTTTGGAGAAACCGGGCGGCGGCGAGGGGCTCGGCGGCGCGGTGATCGACGGTGAGGGAGAGGGGAACAGTAAGCCGGGCGACCACTTGGCCATCGACAACGACCGGCCGTGCGGCGATGGGCCCGACGGCGAGGAGGGCACTTTGTCCAGCACTCAAAACGCCCTGGAAGCGGTCAACGCCGAAGGCCCCGAAATCAAGCACGGAGACGGTGCCGATCTCTCCAAGGCCGGGGTGCCTGGCGACGATGTCGTTAATGGAGACGCTGCCGAGGGCGGTCGCGTCGGCGTCGGCGTAGAGGCAGAAAGCCCGTTTCGCGTGGCGCAGGACGTCGGCTTCGACGATGCGGGGGGCGCCTTCGCGGGGTGTCACGGTGGCGAGGTCGACGCCGAGTTCCTGGGCCGTCGCGCGGGCGCGGGGGCTGGCTTCGCCGGCCTGGAGGAGGTGGCCGAGAAGTTGGCCGACGGTGACGGTGGCTCCAGCGGCGGGGGCATCGTCCGGGATGTACAGGGTGCCGGCGTCGAGCGATTCGACGTCCATGGTGACCTTGTCGCTTTCGAGGGAATAGATGGGCTGGCCGACGGTGACGGTCGAGCCGTGGGGCAGGAGCCAACCGGCGAAGGTCCCTTCTTCCATGGACCAGCCGAGACGGGGAACAGTGATGGCGATGGGCATATTATTCCTGAGCCAGCCTTCGCATGGCGGTGGCGATTTGGTCGAACGCCGGGATGACGGCGGGTTCGAGGGTGGGGCTGTACGGGGTCGGCGCGAAAGCTCCGTTAATGCGACGGATGGGTGCATCGAGATAGTCGAAGCCCTGGTCGACCACCTGGGCGGCGATTTCGGCTCCGAGGCTGCACGGGGCGAAAGCCTCGTCAATGATGAGCAGACGGCCGGTTTTGCGGACCGATTGGAGGATGGTGGCCGCGTCGAGTGGCGAGACGGTGCGGGGGTCGATGACTTCGACGGAGAGGCCTTCAGCGGCGAGTTGGCGGGCGGCGGCGAGGGCTCGCTGGGCCATGAGGGCGATGCCGACGACGGTGATCTGGGTGCCTTCGTGCAGGACCCGGGCTTTGCCGAAGCCGATCTCATAGGGCTCGACGGGGACGGGACCTTTGACGGCCATCAGTTCGCGCGGTTCGAGGAAGAGGACGGGATCATCAGAACGGAGGGCATGGAGGAAGAGGCCTTTGGCGTCGTAAGGCGTGGAGGGGATGACGACGCGCAGGCCGGGAATATGGGTGTAAATGGAGTGGTAGCTGCCCGAGTGATGGGTGGCGGCGGCGTGGCCGATGCCGATGCAGCCGCGGAGGAGGACGGGCATTTTGAGGCGGCCGCTGCTCATGTACTGCATCTTGGCGATCTGGTTGACGAGCTCGCCGAAGGCGTCGTTGATGAAGTCGATGAACATGAAGTCGACGACGGGGCGGGCACCGGTCATGGCGGCGCCGCAGGCCATACCGACGAAGCCGCGTTCGGCAATGGGGGTATCGCGGAGGCGTTGGGGACCGTACTTGGCGAAGAGCCCGGCGGTGGTTCCGAAGTTGCCGCCGCGGACGCCGATGCCTTCGCCGAAGACGAATATGTTGGGGTTTGCGGCCATTTCCGAGTCGAGCGCTTCGAGGGTGGCGGCGGCGAAGGAGAGTTCGCGGGTGGCGGCGAGGGCGGGTTCGACCACGGCGCGGGCGGGGGAATAGACGTGCGTAGTGGCCGCGGCGGGCAGGGGCCAGGGGGCTTTTTCGGCGGCTTCACTGGCCTGGTTGGCTTGCGCCAGCACCTCGGCATCGATCGCGTCGAGGTCAGCGGCGGAGGCTTCGCCGGAGGCGAGCAGCGAGGCGCGGAGGCGCTTGATGGGGCAGCGTTCGCGCCAGGCGGCGACGTCTTCGCGGGAGCGGTAAGTATAGTCGCCCATGCCCTCGGAGTGAGGGCGGGTACGGTAGGTTTTGCACTCGAGGAGAGTGGGCCCGGCGCCGGAGCGAGCGCGTTGAACGGCTTGCTGGGCGGCCTGGCTGATGGCGAGGACGTCGTTGCCATCGAGCTGAACGCCGGGTAGCCCGTAGGCCGCGGCGCGGGAGGCGACGTCGGGATTGCCGGCGGCGTCGGCGAAGGGGACTTCGGTAGCGAACTGGTTATTCTCGC
>JBKJLJ010000750.1:0-3048 GCA_046597015.1 Bryobacteraceae bacterium | reverse complement strand
AGGGGCATCCAACGACGCTCGCGGACGATCTCCCCGAGCAGGAAGGGAAAGGTGCCGTACAGGCGGGGATGGGGCTTCCCTTTCACGTAGAAGCCGTCGCTGATGACGGAGCAGAGCGGGTGGGTCAGCAATTTCTGCAGGTTGTCGTCGCACTGGTTGAAGGCGAGGATGTTGACGTTGCCCTTTTCGGCACGGAGGAGGGAGAAGATGGCGTCCACGGGATGTTCGGCGAGGGCATCGCCAATGGAGGCGAGGTCGGAGCCGACGAAGCGCTCGCTGAGGGTGGAACCGACGGCGGTAATGAAAATGTCGCTCCATTGTTGGGGGATCTGATCGATCATGGTGGTCTTCATGTCGCGGCAAAGAGCGGGGTCGGCGAGGCGTTCGAGAAGAGCGCGGTTCCCGCCGTCCAGGGCCCAAGCGGGGAGCAGTTGGGTGAGAACAGTGCTCCCCGCGAGGTAGGGATAGCTATCGAAGGCCACGTCGATACCTTCGTCGCGGGCGGCCTCGAGCTTTTCAAGAGCTTGCGCTTGCTTAGCCCAGTTGCGGCGGCCGACGGCTTGCAGGTGGGAGATCTGCAGGCGGCACCCGGTAGACCGCGCTAGGTCAAATTGCTCATCGAGCGACCCTAGAAGGTCGTCGCCGTAGCTGCGCATGTGGGTGGCGTAGACTTTGCCGGCACGGGCGGTGACGCGGCAGAGCGCCGTTAGTTCTTCGGTGGGGGCGGTGGAGCCAGGGGCATACATAAGGCCGGTGGAGAAGCCGGCAGCCCCCCCGGCGAGGCACTCGGCGAGGCTTTGCTCCATGGCGTCGAGCTCGGCCGGGGTGGCCGGGCTCTGGCGTGGGCCCATGGTGGCGACGCGGAGCGTGCCGTGGCCGACGAGAGATCGCACGGTGACGAGCTCGGCCTCGGCTTCGGCTTCGGCGAGATACTCCTGAGCGTTCCGCCAGGCCCAATCGCGGTCGTAACCGAAGAGAATGCCGTTAGCGAACTCCTGGACTTCGTGGCGGTGGGTTCCGCACGGATAGGCGGAAAAGCCGCAGTTCCCGACGACTTCGGTGGTAACGCCCTGGTCGGTTTTGGCGCGGTGGCGGGCGAGGACTTGGAGGTCGGAGTGGCTGTGGAGGTCGATGAAGCCGGGGGCGATGACCAGGCCAGTGCAGTCGATACGGTGGCAGTCGGCGGGGGTGGGTACGGTACCGAGCGCGAGGATCGAGTCGCCGTCGAAAAGGAGGTCGCCGGAATAGCCGGGAGAGCCGGAGCCATCGATGAGGGTGCCGCCGTGGAGGAGGGTCATTGCTCGTAATTATAATTCGGGGGGACTGGGGGATATGCCCCAACAGAGTTGGGTGATTTAGCCCAACCCGGAGGAAGGGTGGCCCCGGTTGGGCGTATTTGGGGATGGACCTGCGATTGCACAAGGGAGTACTGCTATGAAACTGACCCAAACCATCCTGATTGCTTTCGTGCTGAGTTGTACGGCCTACGCTGCGGATGTAGCCGCGGGTAAAGCCGCTTACGACAAGTCCTGCAAGAAGTGCCACGGGGGCGACGGGACGCCGAATCCGACGATTGCCAAGATGATGAAGGTGGAGATGAAGGCGCTGAGCTCGAAGGAAGTTCAGGGCAAGAGCGACGCGGCGCTGAAGAAAGAGACTCTGGAAGGCGTGGGTAAGATGAAGGCGATCGCGATTTCGGACGCGGAAGCGGCGAACATCGTGGCCTTCTTGCGGACCCTGAAGTCTTAGGCCCCCGAGTGATCGGAAACCTGACCCGCCGGTGGATCCTCCCCGTCCTTTACCTGACCGATAACTGGATCAGCCGGGCCGGGCTTTGGCTTGTTTTGTCGGCGATCGTGCTGTTCATCTTCTTGACCGGGGCTAGCGCGGCGTCCGGCTATCTGGGCATTCTGCAATTCGTGGCGTTGCCCGTGGCGTTTTTTGCCGGTTTGGTGCTGATCCCGATTGGGATTAGCCTGCAGCGGAAGCGGGAAGCGCCGGACCACCATCTTCACCTGCCGGAGAAGATCGATCTGGCGAACCCGAAGATCCGGCGGCTGCTTCTCTTTGTGGGGATCGCGACCGGGTTCAACCTGATCATCGGAGGGGCGCTGACGTATCGCACGGTGCACTACATGGAGACGACGAACTTTTGTGGGACGGCCTGCCATCAAGTGATGGGGCCGGAATACGCGGCCCACATTGCCGGCTCTCATGCGCAGGTGCGTTGCGTGGATTGCCACGTGGGAGAAGGCGCCGGTGCCGCGCTGCAGGCGAAGCTGAACGGGACGCGCCAGCTTTATCTACTGATGACGAATCAGTACAGTCGACCGATTCCGTCGCCCCCTCATGCGTTGAAGACCTCCGCCGAGACCTGCGAGAACTGCCACAACCGGACGCATGATTTCGGTAACGTCCTGTGGCGGCGGAGCAAGTTTGACGATGCGGGGGACAAGCTGGATACGGCGCTGCTCCTGAAGGTGGGGCGCATTCATGGGGCGCATATGGGTAAGGGCGTCAGCATCCGGTATGGGGCGGCGGACATCCAGCGGAAGTCGATTCTGAATGTCAACGTCGTGAAGGGAACCGACGCCGTGGAGTATGCAGCGGCAGGGCCGGGGAAGGTGGTGTTTGAGCGAGAGATGGATTGCCTGGATTGCCACAATCGTCCCGCGCATACGTTAGAGACGGCGGAGCGGGCGGTGGACCGGGAGATGACCGCGGGGGCCCTGCCGCAAAAGCTGCCGTGGTTTCGGAAGGCGGCTTTAGCGGTGTTGACGAAGCCCTATACGAGCCGGGCGGAGGCCGCGGCGCAGATCCCGGCCGCGTTGATTGCGTTTTACGGGCAGAAGCAGCCGGAGGCGCTGGCGGCCAATCGGGCGGAACTCGAACGGGCGGGCGCGGTGCTGCGAACGCTTTACGAACGGAACGTCTACCCGGAAATGAAGCTCGGCTGGGGCAACTATCCATTGCACCTGGGCCATACGGATTCGCCGGGGTGTTTCCGGTGCCACGGCGAAGAGCTGAAGTCGAAGGCGGGAAAGACGA
>JBKJLJ010000695.1:0-8845 GCA_046597015.1 Bryobacteraceae bacterium | reverse complement strand
GAGGAATGCTTCGTCGATAGTGAACGCCATGGTTCGATTGTAGCTCCAGAGCTGGTCTAACGGAGATCGAGGGACCAGATCTGCTGGGTCTCTCGGCCTGCGGTGAGGGCGATTGTTTTGCCGTCGGGGCTGATGGACGCTCCGGGTTGGCGGTTGCCGGGGAGGGGGTACACTTTTTCTCCCTCAGGGTCGAAGCGGATGAGCGTGGACTGGCGGATCCCATAGAGGTCGTGAGGAGTGGGGAGCCATTCGGTAATGCCGGGGGTCTCGCCGGGGAAGTGGGCAGGTTTGCCAAGTTCATCGCGGAAGATGGGGCCGTCGCGATAGACGAAGGATTGGCCTTGGGGGTAGAACTCGTAGCCTTTGGGAGGGCCTCCGTAATCGGCTACGGCTCGGTCGGTTCGCTGGGTGGTGAGGTCGAACTCGAAGATGCCGCCGCGGCCTTTGCCGTCGCTGCCGCTGAGGTAGAGGGCTTGGCCGTCGGGGCGCCAGTGGACTCTTTCGATGTGGGCCATGCGGACGGGTTGTTCGACTTCGGCGTCAGAGGCGAGGTCTCGGATAACGACGGCGCGGGACTCCTGGCCGAAGTTTTCGGTGCCTCGGCGGGAGAGGTAGGCGAGGCGTTGGCCATCGGGGGAGAAGCTGGGGGCGAGGTTGCGGTTGGGGTAGAGGAGGGAGACTCGGCGGGCGGTTCTGGCGATGTTGTCGATGTCGGCGAGGAAGACGTCGCTAGAGCCGGAGCGGAGGCCGTAGTAGAGCTTGTTTTGGCGGGTGATGCCGAGGGGGAGGGCGCGGCCGAGGGCTTTCTGGACGATGCGCGGGGGGCCGTTGAGGGGGCGGACGACGAGGTCGTCATCGGAGAGGTAGTAGATGGACTTGCCGTCGGGGGCGTACAGGGGGAAGAGGTGGTTGCCGGGTTCCGGGACGAGGCGCTGTTCGGCGGCGCCGTTGAGGGCGAGGGAGTAGATGGTGCGTTGGGTCGTGCTGCCGGGGGCGAAGGAGTCATAGATGAGGGTTTGGCCGTCGGGGGAGATGTCCATGCGTTTGGGGTAGACCCAGTTGAGGGAGCGAAGGACTTTGGCTTCGCCGCCGTTTACGGGGACGAGGGCGATTTGGCTGACGTTGTCCTTGCGGAAAAGGAGGGTGAGGATGGAATTGTTTTCGGGTGTCCAGGCGGTGGGTTGGACGAACCCGGCTTCGGGGTTCTTGAAGAGGGTGCGAGGGGTGCCGCCGGTGAGGGGGAGGACGCGGAGTTCGTAGAAGCCTTGGTCGTTGAACCAGGCGTAGGCGACGAATTTGGAGTCTCGGGAGATGGCGGAGAAGTAGGCGAACTGTTGGCCGGTGGCGTGGGTGAGTTTGGTGGACTTGCCGGTGGCGAGGTCGCGGATTGCGAGGTCGCCTTGTTCGACGAGGCTGAGGTATCGGCCGTCGAGGGAGGGGGCGCCGAGGAGGGTGACGGCGGGATCGGTGAAGACGGGTTTGGGGGCGGCGGTGAGGAGGGAGACGGCGAGGAGGAGGTGGCGGAGCACGCCTCTTCAATGTAGACGAGTGTTCGGTGGGTTGGGGGGAGGGCCGTGGATAGGCAGAGATCGCTGCCCCCACTTGGATCCGATACTTGTCGCTCAACGCGCGCTCTCTTTGGACGATTTTCCGCGAGCGAGGCGGGCTGTGAGTTTCGGTAACTCTGCGTAAGATCGTCAATGTGGGGGATTCGACAACATGGCGTGAAGGGCGGGATTCGGTGTCGGTGAAGCTGGCCGCCGACGGGGGCGAGATGTAGAGGCGGCGTTCAAAAGTAGGAAAGGCGAACTGGGGATTTGACCGGCACACGCGCCGGGGCTGACTCCGAAAGCGGTCTTGGAGAAGTTGGCGAAGATCCAAGTGATCGACGTGTGGTTTCCGACTACCGGCGGCCGACATCTGGTGCTGCCACGCTACACCAAGCCGGAGCCGGATCAAGTGGTATTGCTCCACACGTTGAAACTCTCACTTCCGCCGCAAACAAAGCCACGTATTAAGGCCAAGGCCACCGAGATCCCCAGATCTCTCTTGAAAATGTAGTGCAGACTGGGCGCTTGTCTGCGTTGAAACGAAAACACTTAGGCGCTGGTTTCGACCTGCTCCTTGAGTTCCAACTCGTGCCTGTCTTTTCCTTCAGTTACCGATTCTCCGCACGCTCATAACCCAAAGGTCGCATGTTCAAATCACGCCCCCGCAACCAAGAATAGATACATCTACTTCGTTCGATCCCGCCTTACAAAGATTCCATCGATTTGTATACTAGCTGAATGCGGAACCTTGCTCGGGTTGTTGTCATAGCCTCCGTTGCAGTCTTCATTTGTGCTGGCCAGGAGTCGAGAAGTATCCCGAACCGCCTCTCTGCCGACGAGAAGGCCAACGGATGGGAGCTGCTCTTCGATGGACAAACTCGGCACGGGTGGCATATCCCGACTTCAGATTATTTCCCTGATGGCTTTTGGAGTATTGAGGGCGGGTTTCTGAAGGGCAAAAGGGTCGGGAACCGGGTCACAGATCTCGTGACCGTTGATCGATATCGGAATTTCGAGTTTAGTTTCGAATGGCAGATCTCGCCGGGCGCCAACAGTGGTGTAAAGTACTTCGTTGGACGTTCAGCGAAACTCGTCTTCGAGGACGGCAAGCCGCCATCAATCGAGGGGACAACCACGCCGGGACCGGACGCTTTCTTTACGGAAGGAACGTATGGATTTGAATACCAGTTGATCGATGACGAGCGGCATGCCGATAAGGACGATGCCAAGACCCGGTCCGGCTCGTTGTACCAGTTTGTCGGCCCAGCGGGAAAGCTGGCGAGGCCAGCCGGAGAATTGAATCAGTCCCGGATCGTTGTCAAAGGAACTCTCGTCGAGCACTGGCTCAACGGAATGAAGACGGCGTCAATGGATTGGACATCAGCAGAATTCCGGAGTGCGCTGGACAAGGTCCCGGGACGATCCAAGCGCGTGGTGGATTATCTAAATCAGGACTGCCCCATAGCGCTCCAGAGTCACACTGGCGAAGTCTGGTTTCGGAATCTCAAGCTCCGGAGGCTACCCGCCGCCGATTGATTGCTCCGTCCAGAGGGACCTTGAAGAAAATCCTGAGTATCTTCGGACCGTTGCAGCCCCCCGCAACAAACTCAGTTCATTACATCTGTGTCTCTCGCCAGAAGATGTCACCAAGTTGGGCGCACCTCCTCTAAGCCATTAATCCTAAAGGGTGAGAAAGAAACGGCGGACCGCAAAGCCAAAATCGATGGGCATCGGGCGCATACTCGCTAAGCCCAGTTGGGTTGCGTGTTCGCACAGGCCAGTTGGGATGCGGTTGGCCATCTGCGAACCTGCGGCCAATATTTCTACCGGCACCATGGAAGCGGCTTAAGACTTCGGCAAGCGCCTCTAGCAGATTTATTTTTTCGCCGTGTGATTCGCGAAATCAATGGGGACCGTTTATGCGCGTTGCGACTGCCGAGCGGCAATGTCCCGTTCTCATTTCTCCTTGGGTGAACGCCTCAATCCATATCTAAACGAGAACCACGGCTCGACGGGCGCGCTGGGAAGTTTTGATGCTTCAGACAGCATGGGTCAGTTGATCGGCAGTCAAGGCTTATCACGAGATTCCAATGCGCCACCTCCGTTGGGCGGTGATAACGGACCCCTACTCGTTCCGCGATCGACAAGGACTCCCGGGACAACGTGCCTTCCTCTACGAGCCTCGAGCGCCCAAGTTTAAGCAGTGCATCCACGAGTGCGGTTTGCGTTCCTGGCCCGGCGAGTTTCATAGCCCGCAGCAGCAGCTATCGCAGCCGCGGCGACATCGAGCGCCCCTTCGAGCAGGTAGTATCGGAACTGCCCCCGCAGCTCGGACACCGAATTCACGAGACTTAAAACCCGAGATCGCCCAACCGACCACGCGGCCCGGGCAATGAGATTAAAAACGAACCCAGAGAAAATAAACCGAAAAACGACATAAGTGGAGTGGATTGAATCTGATAGCGCCGAGGGCGCGAAAATCGAATCTCCGAAAATCGAGTCGCGAGGTCGCTTCACCCACCCTGCGGCCCGAGCAACGAAATTGAAAAAGCGAACCCAGAGAAAACAAAACGACCACTGAGCAGACTGCCCTCCGGCCTACGGTCACTATCGCCGAGGGCCGCCAACTGGACCTATCCTTCGCTGCGTAAAAATCGTCCCGTGTGGGATCCCGACAGCAGCGCAATCTGCTCCGGCGTCCCCACTCCCAGAATCCGACCTCCCGCGCTGCCGCCTTCCGGGCCCAAGTCGACCACCCAGTCAGCCGCGCGGATTACATCCAAATTATGCTCGATCAACAGAATGGACCCCCCGTTGTGGATTAGCCGTTGAAAGCTGTCGAGCAACTTCCGAATGTCGTCATAATGCAATCCGGTCGTCGGCTCGTCAAAAATGAACAAGGTTCCCTCCGACGTCGATTGCGCCAAATGGGCCGCTAACTTCACCCGCTGCGCCTCGCCACCCGACAGCGTGGTCGCCGATTGCCCCAGGCGCAAATAGCCCAAGCCAACATCCGCCAATACCTGCAATCGCCCCTTCAACTTCGGCGTCTCGGCAAAGAATCGCAACCCCTCCATCACCGTCAATTGCAACACCTGATGAATGTTCAGGCCCTTGTACTTCACGTCCAGAATCGCCTGCTTAAACCGCGTCCCCCGGCACTCCTCGCAGACCAACTCCACGTCCGCCAGGAACTGCATCTCCACCGTCACCGTCCCGTCGCCCTGGCAAACCTCGCACCGCCCGCCGGGGATATTGAACGAAAAATGCCCCGGTGTGTACCCACGCCGATCACTGTCCGGCGTGCTCGCAAACAGCTCCCGCATAATGTCGAACGCCTTCACGTACGTCACCGGGTTCGACCGCGGCGTCCGCCCAATCGGGCTCTGGTCCACCAGGATAATCTGGTTGAGCAGATGGGCCCGTTCCACACTCTTCCATACCTGCCGCTCCGCGCCGGCAAACTCCTCGCTCTCTTCCTTCGCCGTCTTCCGCGGCCCCTGCCGTTCCAACTCCTTCGTCAGCGCCTTAAACGCCACATCGTGCACGAGGGAACTCTTGCCGGAGCCGCTCACCCCCGTCACCACCACCAGCATGTTCAGCGGGATCTCCAAGTCCACGTTTCGCAAGTTGTTCGCCCGGGCCCCGCGCACCGCCACGATCTTCTTCGGGTTCACCGCCCGCCGCGCCACTCGCTGCGCCGTAGCCATCTCCCCGTTCAGGTACTTGCCCGTCAGCGACTCCCCGCCATTGGCCGTCAACTTCGTGAACGAGCCCTCAAACGTCACCTTCCCGCCGTGCTCGCCCGCCCCCGGCCCCAAGTCGACAATATGGTCCGCCGCCCGCATCACGTCCGGGTCGTGCTCCACCACCAGCACTGTGTTGCCCAAATCCCGCAGCTCATGCAGAATCTTGATCAGCCGCTCCGTATCCCGGGAATGCAGCCCAATCGATGGCTCGTCCAGCACGTAACAAGCGCCCACCAGCCTCGAACCCAGGCAGGTCGCCAACTGGATCCGTTGCGCTTCACCGCCCGACAACGTCGCCGAAAGCCGGTCCAGCGTCAGATACTCGAGTCCCACATCGTTCAGGAACTTCAGCCGCTGCTGGATCTCCACCAGCACCTTCCCCGCAATCGTTTGCTGCTCCGGGGCCAGCACCAGGGCGTCAAAAAACGCATGCGCCTCGGCGATATTCAGCCGGGTCACCTCGGCCATGTTCTTGCCGCCGATCCGGACGTTCAGCGCCTCCTTCCGCAGCCGTGCCCCGCCGCACTCCTGGCATTCGCTGTAGCCCCGGTACCGGCTCAGAAACACCCGGATCTGCACCTTATATTTCTTCTCCTCGAGCTCCGGGAAGAACTCGTTCCGCAGGAAGTTCACGAGCAGGTCCCGCTCGTCCTTCCGCAGATCCATCACCGGTACCTCGCAACGCACGGCCTTGCTGTAGCGTTTCACAAACCGTCCCTGCCAGTCGTGATAAGCCGGCGTGCTCCACGCAGCCACCGCGCCCGACAGGATCGATACGGTCGGATCAGGCATCACCAGGTCCAGGTCGTAATCCACCACGTTGCCGAAACCCTGGCAGCGAGGACACGCCCCAAACGGAGAGTTGAACGAGAACAGCGTCGGCTCCGGCGTCTGATAGGTCAGGTGGCACGTCTTGCAGGCGAACGCTTCCGCGAACCGGATCCGCTCCGGCGTCTCCACCCCCGCCTGCTCAAATACCACCTCGCCAGCCTCGCGGTAACAGATCTCCACCGTATCGATGATCCGGGACCGTATATCCGCCGTAATCGCCAAACGGTCCGCCAGCACCCACAACGGCTGCGAGAAGTCCAGGTCCAGCAGCGATTCCGGCGTCGAAAACTCGCTCACCTTTCCGTTCTGATACAGCCGGTTGAAGCCCCGCCGCCGCAAGTCCATCAATTGCTCTTTGTGCGCGGTGCTCACGGGGAACAGCGCGTACCACCGCGATCCGAGCGACAAACGGCCCATCGTCTCCGCTACATGGTCGACGTTATCCCGCTGCACCGGCTTGCCGCATTGGGAACAAAAGGTCGTGCCCGCCCGGGCGAAAAGCAGCCGCAGAAAGTCGTAAACCTCCGTCGAGGTCGCCACGGTCGACCGTGGGTTCCGCGTCGTGTTCTTCTGGCGGATCGCGATCGGCGGAGCCAATCCTAAAATCTCATCGACGTCCGGTTTCTCCATCCGGTCCAGAAACTGGCGGGCATAGGCCGACAACGACTCGACGTAGCGGCGCTGGCCCTCGGCGTAAACCGTATCGAAGACGAGCGAAGACTTGCCGGACCCAGAAACCCCGGTGATCACAGTCAACTGGTTATGCGGGAGCTCGAGCGAGATATTCTTGAGGTTGTGCATCCGCGCTCCCCGGATGACAATCGAGTCGTCCCCCTTGAATGCGCTCTTCTTTTTAGCCAATGACTGAACTCCCCGTAGCGCGCGCTGCTCTGGCCGCTTGGTACGAAATCTCTAAAAGAGATCTCCCTTGGCGCCGAACCCGAGACCCCTATGCGATCTGGATTTCGGAGATCATGCTGCAGCAAACCCGCGTGGCTGCCGTAATTCCCTATTATGAACGGTTCCTGGCCTTCTACCCAACTGTAGATGCTTTGGCAAGGGCCCCGGAACCAGAACTTCTGGCCGCCTGGGCGGGACTCGGCTACTACTCCCGCGCGCGGAACTTGCAAGCCGCCGCCAGAACGATCGTCGCGCTGGGCGCCTTTCCGCGCGATTACGCGACCCTCCGAACGCTGCCCGGGATCGGCGACTACACCGCCGCGGCCGTCGCCTCCATCGCCTTCGACCTTCCCCACGCCGTCATCGACGGCAACGTCGTCCGCGTCCTCGCGCGTCTTTCGGCCGAGACCGGCGACGTTGCCCGGTCAGTGACCAAATCCCGTCTCCGCCTCGCCGCCGACCAGTTCCTCGACCCGGCCCATCCATCCCGCCACAATCAAGCGGTAATGGAGTTGGGTGCCACACTTTGTACTCCTCGGGACCCGCAATGCGGGAAATGCCCCGTGGCAAATGGGTGCCAAGCCCATCAAAAAGGATTGGCCCATGAATTGCCTATAAAGTTACGCACGGCGGTCCTCCGTCGTGTGGAGCGCTCGCTCCTGGTAGTCATTCGGAACGGAAATATTCTACTTTGGCAACGACCTCCGGAAGCGGCGATCCTGTCAGGGTTTTGGGAACTTCCCGAACCGCATCAGCTACCGACCGCGAAAATGGGTCGAGCGCTCCACCTTTTTAAGCACAGCATCACGAATCATATCTACACCTTCCAAGTCGTAAAAGCCTCCCTCCGCCGCGCTCCCCCTCCGTTCGAATGGGTTCCTCCCGACATCCTCACCACTCTTCCCCTCAGTACGACTACTCGGAAAGCCCTGGCCGGTTATGAACCAGTTGTGAACTTTTTACCGCGTAATAAGTTCTCGACAAAGAATCGAGTAGACTGATACAAGTCCGGGTTAACAGGGATTATGCACAAAGACCTCATTCTTAAAATCGCGAAAAGCTCCATCGTTCTCTTAACAATTCCAATCCTACTGCTCGCCTTTTCTAGTGGCCCTGATCCGCGCCACACCGGCGCTCCGGGCGATCAAACCTGCGCCAAATCCGGCTGTCATGTCGGAACAGCGCTCAACGCCGGAACGGGCCGGGTAGTGCTCCAACTGCCTGGCGGGATGACGTATGTCCCAGGCCAAAAACAACGCATCGCGGTCGTGATCACCGGTGATGCGACCACCCGGCGGTATGGCTACCAAGCCTCCGCGCGGCTCGGTTCGAACGAAGCGAACGGTCAAGCCGGCTCCTTTACGGCGATCGCTCCGGATATCATCCTCTGCCAGGACGGCTCTGAGCGCCCCGCTGCCGGTTGCCGCGCGGCGACACCGCTAGAGTTTATCTCCCACGGAAATTCCAACAATACGAGCGGTCGGTTCGAATTTGATTGGACCGCCCCGGCCACGGACATTGGCCCGGTGAAAATCTACGTTGCCGCGAATGCATCGAACGGAAACGGAGCCGATACTGGCGATAAGATATACACGACGAGTGTGACGCTCATGCCGGCGGCGGCGGGCGCTCCCAGGCCAACGATCAGCGCAATGGGCGGGGTCGTGAATGGCGCGAGTTTCGCAACGGGAGTCGTGACGGGTTCCTGGACGACGATTTTCGGTTCGAATTTCGCCACCGCGTTGAAAACGTGGGACGGATTGATCGACGCGCAAGGAAACTTCCCCACCGCGATCGACAACGTTCGCGTGACCA
>JBKJLJ010000533.1:0-5806 GCA_046597015.1 Bryobacteraceae bacterium | reverse complement strand
GCGGTTGATGACTTTGGGGAGTTCGCGGCCGGCCGAGTCTTTGACGCTACCGATGCGATAGCCACCGTCGAAGGGATCGTCCATGAGGCGGCGGGCGACGGGGAGGGGGAATTTCTTGAAGTCGGGAGCGGTTTCGGTGAGCCCGGTATCGGAGTGTTTTTGCCAGATGTTCTGGTCGAGTTGGACCCAGAGGTAGGCGAGGGAGTCGGGGGAGAGGTTGTGATAGTCGATGCTGGCCGAGGCGGTGATGCGTTGGTTGACGTCGTCGAGTTCGACGGCGATTTGGTAATCGGCGCGCTGTTGCCAATACTTGTGGCCGGGGGCTCCGGAGGCGGTGCGATATTCGTTCGGGGTGGGGAGGAGTTCTTCCAACTGGCGAAACTTATCGAGGGGGCTTTTCTTGCTTTGGCCCCAGGTGAGGAGGGGGAGCGAGAGCGCCAGTAGGAGGATGGCATGGTGGCGCATACTCTACAGTATCCAAGCCGAGTTGAAAGTGACAAGTAAAACGGCTAAAGAAAAACCCAGCCTAAAGCTTTGGGGCCGGGGACGGCAGCGAGGAGGGCTTCGGCGTCCTGGTAGGTGTCACTTTGGCGTTTGCAGGTGAGGACGACGCCGTCGGTGAGCCGGATCCAGGCGGCGAGGTCGGAGGGTTGGGAGCGGTCGGGGAGGTGAAAGAAGACGAAGTCGAAGTGTTTGCGGAGTTGGGAGAGGACGGGGCGGGCGCCGCGGAAATTGATGGGATCGAGAGCGCCGGCGTCCGCGTTGCCGGGGGTGACGAGATAAAGTTGGGTGCCTTGGACGCGTTGGAGGACGCTGGAGAGGTCGATGGATTCGTCGTTGAGGAGGTCGACGAAGCCGGGGGCGGCGCAGAGTTGGGGGGTGGTGAGGGAGGGGGCGGCGGAAGCATCGGTATCGATGAGGAGTACGCGGCAGCCGGCGAGTTCGCGGTGGGAGGCCCAGAGGGCGACGGAGAGGGCCCAGCGCTCGTCGACCGAGCCGAGGCCGGCGATGCCGATCATGCTGAAGGGGGGAGCGGATTCGAGACCATTTTCCTGGGTATCCCAGAGGTTGTCGCGGAGGAGGCGGACCTGTTCCCAATCGGCGACGGGCATAGCGGCCAGGGGTAGTTCGCGGAGGACGTCTGGGGGGTGTTCGGCAGCGGCGGAGAAGCGGATGTCGAGCCGATCGTAGCCGACGACGGGAGGGGGCTCGGGGGCTGGGAGTTCGGGCGCCGGGGGGATTTGGGCGCTGCCGAGCAGGCACAGGGAGTCGATGGTCGACTGGTCGTCGATGTTCGCTTTGGCTTGAATAGTGAGGGGGTGGTTAGCCACGGGGCTCATTGGTCCTCTCCTGTTTGACTTCCCCGATGAGAGATTGGACGCGTGGGCGCTCTTCGGCGGGGAGGTAGGTGAGCATTTTCTGATAGGTCGCCAAGGCGTCGCGATGGAGGCCCATTTTGCGATAGGCGAGAGCGAGGGTGTCGTCGACGGTGCCACTTTGCGGCATGAGTTTCTGAGCGCGTTGGGCGAGGGCGAGGGCTTCGGGCAGGTCCTGGTTCGAGCGGAGGAGGAGCCAGGCTAAGTTATTGAGAATGAGGGGATTGGATTCGTCGCGCGCGATGGCGGCGCGGTAGGCGCGGAGGGCATCGGCGGTACGACCGGCTTGTTGGGCGATTGCGGCATAGTGGGTCCATACGCGGGTATCGGCGGGGCGCTGGCGTTGGAGTTGTTCGAGGGCGGAGAGGGCGTCGGCGGTTTTGTTGTTAAGGGCCAAGGAGGATGCCCAGCCGATTTGGAACTCGAAATTGTCAGGTTGTTCTTTGCGGAGTTGCTCGTATTGAGTAAGGGAGTCGGGGCCATGGCCGCCATTGAGGAGGACGGCGGCATAGGCTCCGCGGAGGGCCATAACGTGGGGTTGGGCCTTGAGGGCGCGAGCGAGGATTTGGAGGCACCGCTCGGGTTGGCCGCGTCGACCGGCGAGTTGTGCTTCCGCGAGGTCGACTTTCCATTCTCCGTCGGCGGAGCTTTTGCGGAGTAGTTTAATGGTTTGGTCGGCGGCTTCCCACTTCTTCTGGGATATTTGGGCTTGGAAGAGGTCGTAGAGGGCGGCGAGATTTTCCGGTTGGCTGCGAATGGCCCGGCTGAGGAGGTTTTCGGCTTCCTGGGGGTGTTGTTGGATCATGCGAGCGCGGGCGCTAAGTTGGAGGGCGATGGGGTTTTCCGGGAGTCGTCGCAGGATGGCGGCGGCGTTGCGTTCTCCGCGTGCGGTTTCGCCGTTGATCAGATCGACTTCGGCGAGGGCAAGCCAGCCGGGCGCATAGTTTGGGTCGAGGGCGACGGAACGTTCGAGGTGTTCGGAGGCTTTGGCGGGGTTGCCTTCGAGGAGATAGGCACGGCCGAGGTGAAAGCGGACGAAGGGGGAGCCGGGCATTTGGGCGAGGAGTTGCTCGAGTTTGGCGCGGGAATCGCGACGTTGGTCGGGCTTGGCGGCGGTGAGTCGTAGGGCGGCGTGGATGGCTTGGAGGCTAAGGTCGTGGGGTGCATGGCTTTGTTCGGCTTCGATGAGGAGTTGGGCTTGGTCGGGTTGGCCGGAGGCGAGAAGGAGTTCGACCAAGCGGCCGGCGTAATCGGAGCGGAGGGATGGTTCGGCTTGGCGGCCTGCTTCGTAGGCGGTACGGGCACGGGCGAGATCGCCGCGATTGAGCCAGAAGTCGCCGATTTTGGCTAGGTAGAGGCGTTCTTTGCCGGAGGTGGCGGGGAGGGCATCGATGAAGGCGACAGCCTGATCTTTCTGATCGAGGGCGTAGAGGTGGGCGGCGACCTGGAGCCCGGTTTCGAGGGAGCGGAAGTGGCCCCACTTTTGATCGAGGGTTTCGGAGGCGAGCTTGCGGTTGCTGTCCTGCATGGCTTGGAGATAGAGCAGGTCGTAGGCGTTGGCGAAATCGGGAGAGGCGTCGATGACGGCGCGGAGTAGGTTACCGGCGGTGGCAGCGTCGCCATTCTGGTAGTAGGCGGCGGCGAGTTGGCTGCTGAGAGCAGGTTCGGCGGGCAGGTTTTGGAGCGCTTTTTCGAGGAGTTCGATGGCACCGCTGAGTTGATGGCGTTCGAGGAGGACTTGGGATTGGATGCGATATCCATCGGGCAACTTAGGCCAACGTTCCATTAATTCGGCGGACATGATTTCGATTTCGCGGAGGAGTCCAGCGGGTCGACCGGGATCGGAGAAGTAGAGGCGGTAGCTGACGTCGGCGAGTTGGGCCTTGATGCGGGAGTCGCCGGGGCTGAGTTCGGCGGCGCGGATGAAGGCTTCGCGGGCGGCGTTGAGTTCGCCTTCGCGGAGTGCGGCGATGGCGAGGGCTCTGTAGGCGGGGCCGTAGCGAGCGTCTAGTTGAATGGCGCGGCGGTAGAGGATGAGGGCACCGGCGGTGTTGCCTTTGGACTCCAGGGTGATGCCGTTCTGGACGAGAGCGGCCGGAGTTTGGCGGAGGTTGGCGCAGCCGGCAAAGAAGAGGAGCAGAGGAAGGAGGGTGAGGGCGGACCGTTGCACCCAGCGGTCGACCAGTTGACCGGAAGGTTCAGAGGGTCCGGAGATTTGTTTGCCGGAGAAGACGGCGAGGACGGGGAGTTGGGACCACGCTTCGAGGGCGCGGTGGGAGGAGATGCGGAGTCGTTGGAGATAGAGTAAGCAGGCGATGAAGATTCCGGAGAAGAGGCCGGCGGCGGCGAACATGCCGAGACGGGCGGGGCGGTTGGGCCATTGCGGGGTGGGCGCGAAGGAGGGGGGTTCAATCATTTCGACGGTTTCGCCTTGGCCTCGACGTTCCATTTCGGAGGCGGTTTGGGATTCGTTCTGTTTTTTGAGGAGAGCGTTGTATTGCTCCTTGAGGTTGGTGTACTGACGGGTGACGGCGAGCTGTTCGGTGTTGGTGCTCGGCTCAACGGCGAGGGCGGCGCGGGCGCGTTGGGATTCGGCGCGCAACTCGGCTTCCTGGCGACGAAGGTCGGCGATGCTGGTTTCGGCGGCGCGGAGTTCGGCTTGAAAGTTTGCTTTTTCGCTCATGATGGCCACCTTGCGTTGGTTGCGGTCCTGGGCTATTTCGGTTTTTACCGCGTGGTCGTATTCCTGCTGCGCTTCCTGGAGTTCGGTTTCGGCGGGGTCGCGATCGGGGTGGGAGGGCGAGTATCGCTGGCGAAGGGAGATGACTTTAGCGCGAACTTCGGTAAGCCGGCGACGGGTAATGTCGGTCGCGGTATTCCAGCCAAAGCGGAGGATGGAGGCTTCGGGGTTTTCGAGATCGACGGAGGCGGCTCGTTGGTCGGCGGTCTTGCTCATTTGGACGGCGCGATCGCGCTCCTTTTCTCTTTCGCGGATGTCGTCGGTGATGTCGCGAATGCGGGTGTCGATGGCGTAGAGTCGTTGGGTGGAGAGGCCGAGTTGATTCGGGTTGTTGGTCGTGTTGGTATCGTGCTGGAGTTCGCCCAGTCGGGCCTCGAGTTCGTCGATTTCGATTTCCATGTTTTTGGCCTGTTCGTTCAGGAATTCGGTGGTTCCAATGGATTGGTCGGAGCGATAGCGGCGGTTTTCTTCAAAGACGAGTTCGACGAGGCGCTTGACCACTTTTTGTGCGGTAGCGGCATCGGAATAGGAGAATGTAATTTCCACGGTAGGGACGACTTGACCACGATCGCTGCCGGAGTTTCCGACGGTTTGAATTTGGAGGTGGTCCTGGAAGGTCGGGAGGAGGTCGGCGACGGTATAAAAGCGGCGCCGTTCGGGGTAGAGTTGGAAGCTTTCGATGATGCGGGTGGCGGTAATGCGACTCCGCAAGAGTTGTGCCAAAGCGAAGACGCGCTGTTCGACTTGCATCGAAAGGTTGGGGGTGACAAATCGGTCGGCGACTTGCGGGGGGATGAAGCGAACTTGCGCGCGGGAAAGATAGGCGTCGGGTTGCCAGTGCGTTACCCCGATCCCGATGCTGACGGTGAGTACGCAGCCGAGGAGGGGTAGCCACCAATAGCGTTTGCTCAGCGAGCGGAGATCGGCGCCGCTGAGGAGGCTGAAGCAGTCGCTGAACGACGGCATTCTGGGGGGCCATTGAGTATCCATTAGGCAGGGACCCCTTTGCGGCGAAGCTTCAGCCCGAACTGGAGTTGCGAGCGCTGGGCTCCGCCGGTAGCGTAGGACGCCAGATTATTGAAGCGGATCGCGCCATCGATGAACCCGTCCCCGCCATTGGCGGCGGCGGAAAAGACGATGGGAGCGGCGTTGCTGCTGGGCGCGGTCGGGATGGGTTGAGAGGCCGAGAGAATGGTGGAGGTTAGGGGCTGGAGGATGTTGAGACCGTTGCCGAGTTGGAGAGCGGAGACCCGGACGGAGGTAGACACTGCAAGTGCGGTAGCAGTGGTGTACATCGCTCCCGCTTTGATGGTCCAGGTGCCATTGCTGCTCAAGGGGCCTCCGCCGAGGGGATTATAGTTCAAAGTGGAGGCGACGTTGGCGAAGTTCCAGACGGAGGTGTAGGCGGTATTGGTAGACCGGATATAGCCGATGCGGAAGCGTTGGTCGAGGTTGTCGGGCCAAGTGAACTGGGCTCCGTTCGTGATAGTGCCTCCATTTGCCGCGGCGCCGATCTCCCAATCGCCAGCCCCTTGGACGCCTGCTCGGATGATGCTGAAGCACGAGAAATCAGCGGCTGTTAGAGGAGCGATAAAGAGGAGGGCGAAGAGCAAGAGTAAGGAAAGGATCGATCTGGTCATGATGTCTGCATTTTTTATCTAGCCCGCTCAAAATCGCAAACTGATCCAGC
>JBKJLJ010000359.1:0-14099 GCA_046597015.1 Bryobacteraceae bacterium | reverse complement strand
GCGGCCGTGGAGGGAGGTGGGGTCGAGGTCGCGGCATCCTCGTGCCTCAGCTTTCCGAAAGCGCCAGCCCTTTCGACAACGATTCAACAGGAACCTCCGTTCTCGGCAACCCCAACGGCTGAAGGCGATTACGACCTAGCTGCAGAAAAGCGTCACGTAGACCCGCAGGCAACCCGCCGGGCAAGCCTGGAGCAAGTTCCCCTACCTCGTGCTGGGTCTGTCCCACGAACTGAAAAGCCGTTTTCTCTGGTGAGGGAGGGCAGCGATATCCAGATCGATCGCACGCTGCTCGAAGCGATTCAGGATCGTCTCACCCACATCCTGCGAAACTCCATCGACTACGATATCGAATCCGCCGAACGCCGCCGCGCGACTCACAAGCCCGAGGCCGCTCTCGAAGCCGGTGATGGCCTCGAAGTTCTCGATAAGCTTCGTTCCGCGCCCGGCTCATCGATTTGGTGCTCACCGACCACAACATGCCCGGATCGACGACATCGAACTGAATCACCAGATCCGCTTGCTGGAGCATCGGCGGGAATTCCCATGATCTTGCTGAGGTGCCACCAACTGGATCGTCAATCCTTTTCAAACCAAACAGCTGCTGAAGATCGTCGACAGGGTCATCCGATACGCCGCCCGAGCTCTCCACGCGCCCCCTGTATAACCGCGAAAGGGCAGAAGAAGGAATGCCCGTAAAAAGGCTAAAGACCAACCTTATCTCTCCGATAAAACTACTAGAGGGAATCGAAACCATGCCTCCGAAAAAAACTGATCGTGACTACGAATATGAGTACTTGAGTGTCTCCTACCAGATCGAGGAGCTGCTGCAAAAGAAGACCGCTGCATACAGCGTGCAAAGCGAGATCGAACAACTCCATCACCGTCTGATGGAGTTGGCCAAAGAGGCTGTCACCGCAGACGATCCACGGGATCGCGAGTATGACTACTTGGCTGCTGCCTACCGCATCCAGGAACTGCTTCAGCAGAAGACAGCCTCTTACGCGCTGACGCATGAATTTCAGGCCATGCAGAGTCAACTCGATGAGCTCGGCCGCAAGCTGAACTGGGGGCGGCAGAATAGCCAAGGTGCCGACAGCCCTTTTCTCACCGACCGCCTGAGTCGCCTGCAAAGCGAGATTCAGGATCTTCGGGCCGCGATGGTCTAACACCCATGTCCCGGGCGGTCTTCGTTCGCTCCGAAAGCGATCAGCGAAATCTGGAGTATGACTACTTGGCGTTGAGCTACCAGCTCACCAGCTTAGTCGAAGACCGCCTCCGCGAATCGAAAATGGTCGACCAGTTGCAGGAACTCGCTTTGCAAATCGAGGAGTTTCTCCGCTCGAATCCCCTGGCTGCCGAAAAGGAAACGGTCGCGCTCAACGTTGAACAAGTGATTCAAGAGTCCGAAGCCTGTCTGCGCTTGCAGTTGGCCGCCTCCAATTACCCTGAACGTTTATTTCATCTTCACCTCGAGCTCGCCGGGCTCGGTGGTTTGCTCGGCTATCACAGGTGCAAGTAAAGGGGGCACCGGTGAAGGATCAAGACGATCCAGTCGCCGCTCGACTCGCTCCAGCGCCGCCGCTAACTTGGCCAGCGAATCCCGCTCGGCCTCTTCCATCTTCGGCGAATGATACGTCGGGTTATTCACCCACCAATCCATCCCCATCTCGCGCGCTTTATCCACCGAGCAAACGATCAGCCGAATCTGAATCGCAATCAGCTCGATGTCGGCAATGCGCACCCGGATGTCTCCCGCCACCACTACCCCTTTGTCCAATACCCGCTCGAGCACATCGGCCAGTGTTGAACTCTGCACTCCATGTTGTATCGCACTCGCCATATTCCTCGTCTCCTTCTCCGTCTCGTTTCTAAAACAGATTTCCTAACGGACCCAGATCCAGGTTCACTTCGTCCTTGCTGATCCCATATTGGCTCCGGAGTTGCTCCAGTTGTATGGCTTGTGCCGCCAAAGCTAATCCCAACCGCTCCATCTCTAGTTCGCTCAAATTCCCATCATCCATTCGGCGCAACGATTGCCTTTCCATCAATTCATGCAGAAACTGCGCGAGACCAAGTACCAGTTTCAACATGCCGTTTTCGACCGGGCTACTGAGGCTATTCATGCTCCTCCGCGCGCTGGAGCTCGACCAGTCGTCCTGCCGTAGTAAGCAATAGATGGAGATTGAGATAGACCAAATCGATTCCAGCCAACGAAAGCGTAATCTCACCGCGGGCAACCACCCCTTGTGCCAGGACGCGGTCGAGTACTTCGCACAGAGAGGGCCGGGTGCTTGGGCGTGGCGGCGATGGGCTCAGCATGGTGGCGAAGCCTTGTCGTTCAGCTCGGGATCGAGACCGGTGTTCCGGTTGATGCTCCATTCGCTAGTTGTCTTCGTCGTCTTCTTCGTCCCCCTCGTCATCATCTCCATCTTCGTCCTCCTCTTCCGCTGCCTCATCCTGTTCCGCTTCTCCCATCGCGACCTCAATCTCCTCCATCCGATCTAACAGCGCTGTCTCCCGAACGCTGAACGTCTCTTCACTGATGGCCCCGCTCTCTAATTGTTGATACAACTCCCGCAACTCCTCCCGGATCGAATCGCCCTCGGCTACCCTCTCCTCCGCGGCCGCCTGCTGTAACTCCTCAACAATCCACAGTAATCCGCTCGCCGGCCACGTTAGTAACTTATCGAGCAAGAACATAACCTACTATCGGCCCCCCCGCCAACCACCTTTATGCAGCAGGATGATTTGGCGCCCCGGATAAGTCTGAGGCCACCGAGTGCTGGCCGTAAGTGAGAGAGTTTAGGGAAAATCCTGCTTCGAAGTCAGGAAAATCGTCGAAAGTGCGGGCGGGAAGCGCGTACAGGAGGATGACGAATAAGTCGATAGCTAGAGTGATGGGAAAAAAGATTGTAGGTGCCGCAGGCATTGATGCCATTCTTAACGGACTGGGTGAACTGGTCGATAAACTAGCCAACATCGATCAGATAAAGGAGGCCTCGTCCCCCACTTCGCCCCGCACTCAGGGAATCTATGGAGTCAGTGTCAAAATGGGCATCGGCGGCCAGGGCGTGCGTTTAGAGACATTCGGGAATGTGAAGCACGATGAGTCCGGCCAAGCCGTCGTGCACGAGGTGCGGGAACCCCTCTGCGATGTTTTCGAGGAACCGGGCGCTGTTCTGGTCGTGGCAGAGATGCCCGGAGTTCATCTCGAAGACTTGCAGCTCGAACTCGACGGCGACCTGTTGACCCTTCGCGCCTCCCGACGCGATCGGCAATATCAAAAGGAGCTCCAACTACCTTGCCCGGTCGAACTCGCTCACGCCCGGCGGTCTGCCAACAACGGCGTCATCGAAATTCGGTTCCCTCTATGAACCCTCTTCGCCTCCGTGTCGCCGAAGCGGCTACCAAGGATGTCGGCCGCGCTCTGGCCCGCCTCGATCCAGACGATATGCACCGCTTGCAGCTGCAAACCGGTGACTTCGTCGAGATTCACGGTAAATCAGCAGCGGTGGCCAAAGTCCTACCCGCTCATCCTGCCCTGCGGGGCCAGTCGCGGATCGCCCTCGACGGCCTGACCCGCGAGAACGCCCAAGCCGCCCTCGACGATACTGTCGAAGTCCTTCGCGTCCTCGCCCTTCCTGCCGAACGGGTGGAGATTCTGCCACTCGGTCCCGAACCGGCTCGCCGCGACCTCGACTACATAGGACGCCTACTCGATGGTCTTGTTTTGCGCGAGGGAGCTCGCCTCCGGGCCACTGTCTTCGGTTCGCGATCGGCCGAGTTCCGCGTCACCCGCACCACGCCCCGCGGCAATGTCGTCCTTCATCCGTTAACCCAACTGACGGTGCTGCCGAAGGCAGCTACGTCGGCTGGAGCCGCCGAACGGCAGTTGTCCTATGAGGATGTAGGAGGGTTACGCCCTCAACTCCAACGAATCCGCGAGATTATCGAGCTCCCCCTCCGCTATCCCCAAATGTTTGACCGCCTCGGGATTGCTGCTCCCAAAGGGGTTCTGCTCTACGGGCCTCCGGGCACCGGCAAAACGCTAATTGCCCGCACGATTGCCAGCGAGGCACACGCCAAGTTCTTCAGCGTCTCCGGCCCGGAAATCATTCATAAGTTTTATGGCGAGAGTGAAGCGCATCTGCGCAAGATCTTTGAAGAGGCCGGCCGGCAGGGCCCCAGCATTATTTTTCTCGATGAGATCGACTCAATCGCGCCGCGACGGGAACGCGTCACCGGGGAGGTTGAAAAGCGCGTCGTCGCCCAACTGCTTGCTCTTATGGACGGCTTGGCGCGGCGCCAGAATGTGATCGTCATCGCCGCCACCAACCTGCCCGACTCGCTCGATCCCGCCCTTCGTCGCCCTGGGCGGTTCGATCGCGAAATCGAGATTCCGGTTCCCGATCGGGCTGGCCGCGCCGAGATCCTGGAGATCCACGCCCACGGCATGCCTCTGAGCTCTGAAGTTTCCTTATCTAGCTTCGCCGCCCGCACCCATGGTTTCGTGGGTGCGGACTTGGAGGCCCTTTGCCGGGAGGCCGCGATGCGCTGTTTGCGGCGGCTGCTTCCAGAAATTGATCTCAGCGCTGCCGAAATCCCCTACTCCGTTCTCGAGAAGGTTGAAATTCTCCCGGCCGACTTCGAAGAGGCGCTCGTCGGCATCGAACCGTCTGCGTTGCGGGATGCCTTTATCGAAGTTCCCGATGTCCGGTGGGAAGATCTAGGCGGACTGGCTCCCCTCCGCCAGCGTCTCATCGAAGCGGTGGAATGGCCGATCCGGCGTCCCGAGTTATTCACCCAGGCCAACGTCCGGCCGCCCCGCGGTCTTTTGTTAACCGGTCCTCCGGGATGTGGCAAGACGATGCTGGCCAAGGCCATCGCTACCGAAAGTCAGGTGAACTTTTTATCTATAAAGGGCCCGGAGCTTCTCTCCAAATACGTGGGAGATAGCGAGCGCGCCGTCCGGGATCTGTTCCGTAAGGCCCGCCAAGCCGCCCCTTGCATTCTTTTTTTCGACGAAATTGATGCCGTCGCAGCCGCACGCGGAAATGGCCAGGACCCGGTCGCCGAGCGCGTCCTGGCCCAGTTGCTGACCGAGATGGATGGGATCGAAGACCTCCGCGGTGTTTTCATCCTCGCTGCGACCAATCGAGCCGACCGGCTTGACCCGGCGATCGTCCGGCCCGGCCGATTTGATGAGGTGATCGGCATTCCCGTCCCCGATCAATCCGCTCGCCTCGAAATTCTAGCCATCCAGTTCCGGCGGAAGCCGATCGGTGACAATCTCGACTGGCCTCGGTTCGCCGCCGAAACGGATGGATTCTCCGGAGCGCAACTCATGGCGGTTAGTCAGCGAGCCGCCATGGCCGCCTTGCGTCGAGCGTGGGCCGGTCAGACCCTGCGGATTCAAAACGAGGATGTTGACCAAGCAATCGCTTCGCTCCGTCCTCACACCCAGAGGGAGGCGGTTCAATGATTTACGCATATGCCATCCTCCGAGAACGACTGGGGGTCCAGCAGCCTTGGCCCCCAGCCCTCGACCCGAACCATCCAGTAGATCTGTTGCCCATCGATGAGCACCTCTCGGTCGTCGTGAGTTCCCTGGATGAGCAACCCGAAACCGGCGACGCCGCAGTACTTGCTACTGCGGCGTGTTGCCACCATGGTGTCGTCGAAGCGGCCCATCGGCGGGGTGACGTGATTCCCCTGCGCTTCGGCGCCGTTTTCGCGGGAGTCGAGGCGTTGCAAAGCCAACTGCGGGCGAAGATCGAATCGTGGATTCCCACGCTTAATCTGATTCAAGGTTGCTCGGAGTGGGACCTGGAGTTAACCGTCGATTCCGACTTGCTCCGCGGCCAACTCCTTGCCGAAAAACTCCGTGCTCTTCCCTCGGCTTCCCCCGGAAGGCGCTATCTGATCGAACGCGCTGTCGATCGGGATCTAACCGCTGTGGTGGCTCAGCGATCTGCGGATCTCTGGCAACTGGTTTGGCAATCGGCCCGTGGACACATCCGCGCCCTCGCGGAACGTCCCAATGGGCACTATGCCGTTCTAATTCCTGAAGTTTCCCGTAAAGGATTCCCCCTGATTGTCGAAGAGATAAACGTGCGGGCGGTAGGGCTTAGGCTCTCGGTCACCGGAGTCTGGCCACCCTACAGTTTCGTTGGACGGGATCCGTTGCAACGGGCGCAAGAACAGGAAGAACTAACGGCGACGGCTTTCAATCAGCCTAGCCCCGCAGTTCAGCCGGCATCGGTAGGTGCCGGCCGGGGATAAACCCCGAGCCCCGGGGACCTCGCCAGGCAGATGTCACCAAATCACAAACACTAAGGAGAGAATTATGGCAAAAGTTAGCAAATCGACCGACTCGTCCAGCTTGGCAGAGGTCGTAGATCGCATTCTCGACAAAGGTATCGTCATCGATGCCTGGGTCAAAGTATCCCTCGTCGGGATCGAGTTACTGTCGATAGAAGCGCGCATCGTGATCGCCTCGGTCGAGACCTATCTCAAGTACGCCGAAGCGATCGGCCTAACCAACACGGCCGCGATGCCTTCTTAAGCAGGTCATTGCAACATCTCATTCGGGACCGCGTGTACCCCGCCGCACGGGGCAGGGCTGCTCGGTCCCTAACCCACCCTTTCACTCTCCGCCATTCACTTGAGTACCCTACCGCATTATCCCGAAGGCTTGAATATGAATCCCCCCCCTAGTGCGTTCGATAAACTTCGCCAACAAAGAAGGGAGCTGCTCTCAGACCTCGCAAAGCAATCCGAGGCCCGCAAGATCCAGGTTCGGGAACTGCTTCAGCAGTGCGCCGGCCAGCGCGACAAGCGTAATCCATCTGGTAATCCTCGCGCTGCTCCAACCGTTTCCCCTTCCACGCCCCCAGTTATACAAGGAACAGATGCCGTTGCGCCTCCTCACGGTCAATTTGGCTCCGCCCGTCCGGTGGTTGAGTCGGCCCCCCATATCGCCCCTTTGGCTCTAGAACCGGCTTATCTGGAGCGACTGATTCAGATCGAAGACGCCCTGGCCATTCTAACGGCGGACGCCAACAGATCCCCGGTCGACAGTGCCTTTGCAGTTGAGCGCGCTGCCGCCCTAGAGCAAACAATGAACTCCTCGCGCGAAGCCTTCGAAGAGATCATTAACCGCCTCCGTGTTTTGAACGGCGACTTGGCCCAGGTGGGCGAGCGTCTCAACAAACTCGATTCCACCGTCAACGCCCTCCAGAGCCGAACCGCAGCTTGGGATACCAGATTGGCCGCCGGAGAGGAAGACTATCGGAAGCTGGCCGGTGCGTTCGAGGCCTCCGGTGGAGAACTACGCCGGATCCAAGATCGGATCGAGTCCGCGGAGCACTCACGGAAAAGCCATGAGTCTGCGATGAACTTCGAACTGACGAACTTGGCGACGCGATTTTCAAAGGTCGAGTCCGGGCTCCTCTGGGCCATCGACATGGTCCAGTCTTCCGAGCAAGGAACAAGTCGAATGAATGACCTCCGCGAGCGCATTCGTCACCTGGAAGAAGGCTTTGATCGGTTCTTGCAGTCCCTCGAATCGACCCCTCGCCAATTGCAACCGGGCGAGGTAGAGCCTCCCAGACAATTAACGGCCAGCGTCCTCGCTAACCTCTCGAAGTTGGTCAACGGACTCCGGGATACCCAAGCCGAAAGGGCGTCTGGAAAGGAACGAAACCTGCAAGGAGTGTCCGGGCGTGAGTGAACCATCCACAATCGTTATGGCCGCAAATCCCGAAAGAGTGCTCGTCGAGCCAAGTCCCGATTTCGTCCTGACCCGCGACATCGACGAGATTACCGAGAGGGCGCTGACCTACATCGCGATTGGCTCAGCGGTGCACCTTGCCGGACCGGCCGGCACCGGCAAAACCACCCTGGCGTTTCACATTGCCGCCCGCTTGGGCCGGCCGGTCACCCTCATGCACGGAGACGACGAGTTCGGAAGCTCCGATCTAGTAGGCCGGGACTCCGGGTTCCGCCGTTCCAAAGTCGTCGACAATTACATTCATTCTGTACTCAAGACGGAAGAGAACGTGAACTCAGTATGGAGTGACAATCGCCTCACCACGGCCTGCCAACTGGGACATACGCTGGTTTATGATGAGTTCACCCGATCCCGTCCGGAAGCCAATAACCCCCTCCTCAGTGTGCTGGAAGAGCGGATCCTCAACATCCCTAGCTTGCGGAAGAACGGCGATGGCTACGTTCGAGTTCACCCGGATTTTCGAGCGATTTTCACTTCGAATCCAGATGAGTATGCCGGCGTTCATCGCGGCCAGGACGCCCTCCTCGATCGGCTCGTTACCATTCAGATGGGCCAGTTTGACAGAGACACAGAAGTGGCCATTGTTGCCCGCAAGAGCGGCCTGGCGATAGCCGATACGACTGCAGTCGTAGACCTCGTCCGAACTTTACGGATGGCGAGCGAAACTGGAAATCAGCCGAGTATTCGGGCCTCCTTCGCAATCGCGAAAGTCTTAGCTCTGCGAGGCGCGGCCGCCAACCTGGAAGATGAGACGTTTCGTTGGGCGTGTCGCGATGTCCTCGGAGCTTCGATCGCTCGCGTCACTCTGGATGGCAATGCACTGCCGCCCTCGGTGATCGATGATATTGTCCGGCGCTTTTATCATGAAGCAGCCGCGCCGACTTCGAAAATATAAACCAGCTCATTGCCTTGCCAACTTGAAATTCTGTAACCCGGAGTCCCATCATGCGTGGAGCAAGTAACATCAGATCGTCCGCCGGTCGGCGCACCCGCGCCGCGGTTCCCAAGCAGTATCGCCAACACGAGCTTTTCATGCAGGTTACCTGCCTGGAAATGGAGAAGGCCCGTCGCGCCGTTGAACGCGCCGCGGCGGCTCACAGGGTGAGTGATATTGACAGTCGGTTGGTCGCGATCGACCAAGAGCGGGATAACCTCCTGACTCAGTTGGCCGAACTCGGCGCACTAACCCCTGCTCCTAACCTCTCCCCTGATTTTCCTTCGCGACCGGCCACCTTAGGTGGCTTCCGCATTCAGTATTAGTCGGAGAACCCTATGGGACAATATCTTTACGCAATCACGAGCGATGCGCTGCCCTGCTCTGTCGACATTACAGGCCTAAACCAAGCCCCGATCTATTCGGTCATTCATAATGGGCTCGTGGCGTTGGTCAGCGACCTGTCCGAGCCTCGCCTCCGGCCGGAACGACGCCATTTGAGCGCGCATCAGACAGTCTTGAGCCGGCTCCTCGATGTGACGACGCCGCTACCAATTCGGTTCGGCGTCGTCTCGACGAACGAGAAGGCCACTCGTCGGATGCTCAAAAAATACAGCTCCGACCTATTGGACCAGCTGCGGAGAGTCGATGGCTGTGTCGAAATGGGCTTGCGAGTCCGCTGGAGTGTTCCAAACATCTTCGAGCACTTCATCGCCGCCCACCCCAGCCTGGGCGAACTCCGCGATGATATCCGCCGCAGCGAGCGGGATGGCGCGGTGCTCCATCAGTCCCGTATCGAACTAGGCCGAACCTTCGAAAACATCCTGGAGCAGGAGAAAGATCGGATTGACCAACAAGTCACCGATGTCTTGAGTAAGGCAGTTACGGAAATCCACCGCGGAAAATCGAGAGCCGAGAACGATATTCTCAACCTCGCCTGCTTGGTTGAACGGGGCCGCCAAGATGAATTTGTGGCTCGGGTCATCGAAGCCGCCAGTGGGTTTGACGCCAATTTTGAATTTGATTACAACGGTCCCTGGGCTCCCCACAATTTTGTCGCCCTCGACCTCGATCCGGCACCTGGCAACTAAGCCCCGCCTCAAGGCTCGATCCGCAGCGGATATCGCAAGGCAATCGAAGACGGCAGAGCGGATGCTATATCGTGCAGCATTCCAAGGAACAGGATGCCTTCTTCGCCCTCCTGGAGCGTCGCGTCGATCCGTTTTGCAATGAACGCATCTCGTTGCCCCAACAATTGAGCCATCAACTCCGCGGAGGCTCGCTCCGGATGCTTCACAAGCTCCATCTCCCGCATCAGTAGCTCGACGGATTCGGTCCCCTCGATGCGGGCACCACGCGCCATCAAATCCTCGAGCAGGAGAAAGTTTGCGCTACCTTTCCTGGCGAGATCGGCAACAATTTGGGACTCAAATCCGCAACACGGCATACTATCCTGGTACAGTCGCAGCCGCCGATAATCGAGCCCGAGGTCCAGAACTTCATGCCGGATCTGAGACCATAGATCGGCGATTCGCTCACCGGCCTGCGCATCCCGGCGAGCGGCGACCTTCGGGGCATAAGTGCCAAGGTCGGCAGTTCCATGCAAAATCGGAACATACCAGAGGCGCCTGGCTTCTATACGGAAAGGCAAGTCCCGGCCCCCCAATCGTGCCGTTCGAGTTCTCGAGATAGTTTGCAGATCTCGGCCGAAAGCGGTCGGTCGTCCAGAATTCGGGGAACTGCGCTTCGAATCCAGCGAACAAGACCCATTGTCTCGTCACTAAAACCGCTTTCTCCGCGCTCGCTCAGTTCGTCGACCGCTTGGGCCAGTGCGATGGCTTCGATCGCCAGTACCGGATACAGATTCCCGACAGCGCGCTGCGCCTTTCGGGCGGCGATAGTGCCCATCGGCACCACATCCTGGTTATTGTTGTTTGTGGGAATCGATTGGATGGAGGCGGGCCCGGCGTCGGAGCGCATCTCCGCCACCAGCGCGCTCGCGGTAACTTGGGCTCCCATCAGTCCGCTTTGCAGCCCATTGCGACGCGGCTGTAGGAACGCCGGGAGACCACCGTTCAAGGTTGGGTCACACAATCGGGCGATTCGGCGTTCGCTCGTAACAGCGAGTTGTATGATGCCCGGGTGCAGCGCGTCGGACGCTAACGCCACGGGCAACCCAAAGAAATTACCGCCGTGACGAACAATGCCGCCCCCTTCCTCATCAGGGAAAAACAACGGGTTATCGGTCACTGAGTTCAATTCCGTCTCGACAACTTGATTATGGTAAGCCAACAGGTCCCGAACTGCTCCCAGGATCTGTGGTGCGCACCGAACCGTATAAGGATCCTGCAAGATCGGCCTTCCTTCACCCATACCCGTCGCTTCGTCGACTACGATAGTCGCCTGGTCATCAATCGGCGCCAATCGCTTCGAGCATCCGGCTAGACGCTCCAGTCGCTTGGCTGCCCACACTTGCCCTTCATGGGGACGAACGGCAGCAATCTCGGCGCTATAGGCTTCCCGCTTCCCGCCGAGCACCTCCGCGTAGACCACGCATAGGCGTGCCGACAATTCCAGTGCCCGTTCCACCTGCACTCCGTTGCGCGCGGCGATGGCTGTCATCGCCGACGTGCCATTGACGAGCGCCAAGCCCTCTTTGGCTAAGAGTGCCAGTGGCTGCAATCCATGCTCACGCAGGACCTCGGCTCCCGGCCTACCCACCTCGCCGTCCCAGATCGCTGACTCGCCCAGATATCCCAGCGCCAAATGGGCGAGCGGTGTTAGGTCTCCGCTCGCTCCTACCGTCCCCTGCGAGGGAACCACGGGAATCACGTCTCGATTTAGGCATTCGGTCAGGAATAAGTAGGTTTCCGCACGAATGGCCGAATGGCCCCGGCTCAAGCTAAACAAACGCGCCGCCAGGATGCCCCGTGTCTGCTGCCGGCTATACGGAGCACCCACCCCGGACGCCAGATGATAGATCAGATTCCGCTGCAACAAGGGAGACAGCTCCGGGTCGATGTGTTGAGTCGCTAACGGCCCAAATCCGGTCGTTACCCCGTAGATCCGCCGCCTCTGCGCGATCATATCCTCTAGAAGACGGCGGCATCGATCCAATCCCTCTAGCATCGAAGCACTGGTCACCAGCGTCGCCTCGCCTTCGCTCACTTCCCACAATTCCCGCAAACTCAAGCGCCGGCGCCCATCCACGACAACTTCGCGGTTTGTGGCCTTCTCAGTCAAGCTATCCACCTCGATTGCCGTGCTCAAGCTCACCAGTTCACCGCCTTGCCATTGCCATCGATCGGGAGCGCGTAGCCAAACGTAAAGCTTCGCGGAATCGAGGCGGATGGCAATCGTGACGAAAGCCATTGGCTCAATCCCTGTTCGCTCAGTCGGTTCCCGCCGGGCTTCTGCACCACATACGCCCGCAGCCGGCCCATCTCCTCGTCGCCTACTTTTACAGCGCAGGCGGCCACCTCCGGATGGGAGCTCAAAATCGCTTCGACCGAACCGGGATAAACTAACATTCCACCCACCTTGATCGCCCGGTCAATTCGCCCTTCTGCCCGAAACGAATTCTCACTCTCCCAGTGCAACCGGTCCATAGACTCGATCTCGGTACTTTCATTGTGCACGAGAGAACCGGCCTTGCCGCCACGTCTCCATGCGGGCAGCAACCGATATGGTTCTGTTGCGTTCTGTCGCCAACCTACCCCTCCGGTTTCGGTTGAGCCATACACCTCCATCAGGCTGCTCCAGCCCCCTTCCCGCAACCGTTCCCAAAGCGCGGGAGCTAGCGCACCAGCCGAACTCACTCCGCCGACCCCTGATGGCACAGGCACAGCCCCGCCAAATCGGTCGAGCAGCTCCCACCGAAACGGCACACCGACCACCAAGTCGCCTTCCCGGATTTCCCGAACCAATCGCTCCGGCGACCAAAAACGTCCGTCCACTACTTCCCAATTTCCTAGCTCTGGCAGTAAAACCGTCCAAAGGAAGCCGTACAAATGGTGACTCGGCACGAGAGTCACGCAACGCTTTATCCCACGCCACATCTGGAGCCAGCTCATCGCTTCCTGCTCCAGGTCGCCCCGATTATGCGAGATCGCTTTCGGCCTTCCCCCACTTCCGGACGTTTGAAACGTCAACCGTCTCCAGTCGTCTCGTAGACTCTGCTGGACTACATCGGCCCAACTTCCCAGATCTCGATATCGAAGTAGATTCTCCTCCGTCCCCCACTCATGCAAGTGGAAAAACTGATTCACGCGAGCGGCCAACTCCAGTAATTCCAAAGAGTCTGCTCCCAGCGAACCTGCGCCGGTAACATTATCGACATCTCTCAGCCGCGTCCGGGCACTCCAGTCGGACCGATGGCGAACCTCTCCCCCCGTTCGCCGCATTTCGGCCAACTGCGCTTCCAATAAGTCGCTGACCACCCGCAAAATCTCCACGCCACGCCCCTTTTGTCGGTCCTAACCTACAGCCGCTTCACGAAAATCCAAACCGAGTCGCCCGCTCCCTTCTTCATCTGAATCGAAACTCGGGTGGGCTTCATGTTGTAGTCAAAGGTGTAGTCGAAATTCGCCATGCTCTTGCCCTGGAAGACAATCTCGTCGAATCTACCCTTGAATTCCGGCCGGTTTGTGCAAGGCGCCACATCCCGAAAAAAATTCCGGCCGACGTGCCCCCGCACCTCACGGTTGCATATGTCGGCTTCGGCTTGGTTGTAGAACAGAATCGTTCCGTTTCGATCAATCTCAACCGCTCCATAAGGCAGGTTGGCGATCTCGTTCCGATCCATCTTCTGCATCACATCATCTATGTTGTAACGTTCAATTACGGCCATGTCATCACCTCAGAATCTTGGGCACAACGTCATTGTCGTCTTTGCCCTTCAATCTACGAATCGGCTAGGAGTGGCCAACCTTTAATGGAAAGTTTTTGCTCCGGATATTCGTAGGCGATGGCTTCCAGAATGCTGAACCCTCCTTCCGATTGGTGCATTCCTCCCGTACCCTAAAGTCTGAGCTCTCTTCCCATGCCCACCCTCCTCGCCGAACCCCACTCGATCGACTTCAACCGCCCCGGCACCACCCACTACCAGGTCCAGTTCCATCTCGACGGCGCCTGGGGCTACTCCCTCGTCCCCCTCACCGTCATCAACGGCACCCTCGGCCCGAACCCCCACGGCGTCCTCGTCTTCGGCGGCACCCACGGCAACGAGTACGAAGGCCAAATCGCCGTCAAACGCCTCTGCCAGGACCTCGACCCCGCCACTCTCCACGGCCGCATCATCCTCATGCCCCAGCTCTCGGAAAGCGCCTGCCGCGCCAACCAACGCGTCTCCCCCTTCGACCACGTCAACATGAA
>JBKJLJ010000133.1:0-5053 GCA_046597015.1 Bryobacteraceae bacterium | reverse complement strand
ACGTGAAAATGTACCTGACTAAAGAGAGTCAACATACTTACGTGTCGCAGTGGTACCTGCTGGCGGCGACCGTGTGGTTGCCAATCCTGTACGTAACGGCGATGGCTTGCACTTACTTCGGATTAGTGCAGGGCGTATCGCAGGCGATAACGAACTGGTGGTTTGGGCATAACGCGCTGGGGCTTTGGGTGACGCCTGTCGCGGTGGCTACGGCGTACTATCTGATTCCGAAAGTGACGGGAAAGCCGGTGCACAGCTACCATTTGTCGCTGCTGGGTTTTTGGTCATTGGCGATCTTTTATAACTGGGCCGGAACCCACCATTTGACTGGCGGACCGCTACCGGCGTGGACGATTACGGTGGGCGTGGTGGGATCGATGATGATGTTTATCCCAGTGATTACGGTGGCTATTAACCACCATATGACGATGCGGGGCGTTTTCCACATGTTGAAGACGAGCCCGACGTTACGATTTACGGTGTTTGGATCGGTGATGTATACGGTGGCTAGTTTCCAAGGGTCGCTCGAAGCGTTACGAAGTCATCAGGAGATTACGCACTTTACGCAGTACACGATTGGGCACGCGCATTTGGGCCTGTACGGCTTCTTTTCCATGATCATGTTTGGGGCGATGTACTATATATTCCCGCGGATTACTAACAATGAATGGTCTTCGGCAGGGCTGATCAAGGTGCACTTTTGGGGGTCTTCGATCGGAGTGCTGGCTTATGGGATTGGGCTTTGCTGGGCGGGATGGTGGCAGGGAGTAATGATGAACGACCCGAGCATTCCGTTCTTACAGACGGTGGCCTACATCCGGCCTTATCTGATTATGCGGAGCGTGTCGGGCGCGGGGATGACGATTGCGCACATTGCGTTTGCGATTTCGGTTTGGCGGATTTTGTCGCGCCACCATTTTGTGATGAGCGGGCCGACGCTGTTTACGACGACCCGGCCGGCGTGGCGCGAGTTTGTCAATGAACAAGAGAAGCGGGAACTGACGGAACTGGAGGCGCAATCATGAACCGAACACCCTTCCTCATATTCGGCGTGTTTCTGACGATCGCCTTTTCGTTAAGCGGCTTGGTGCTGATTCCGAACTGGCAGTTTCAGGAGAATAAGCCGGTAGTAAACCCACGTGACGGGAGCCAATATCCGGTGCCTTACTTTGGGTTGGCCTTACAGGGCCGGGATGTTTACGTTGACCAAGGCTGCCTTTATTGCCATACGCAACAGGTTCGGGCCAAGGGTTACGGCGGAGATATCCGGCGCAACTGGGGCAACCGGCGGACGGTGGCGCGGGATTACATGTACGAATATCCGATTCTGCTAGGCACGATGCGGACGGGGCCGGACTTGGCTAACATCGGGGCGCGGCAGCCTTCGCGGGATTGGCACTACTTGCACCTATTCAATCCGCAGATTACTTCGGCGGGTTCGATTATGCCTCGCTTCCAGTATCTGTTTCGCACGATCAAGGCGGGCGAATTGGCTCCTTCGGGAGCGATTCCGCTGCCTCCGGCGTTTCAATCCGAAGGCACCCATATTGTGCCGACGGCGCGCGGTGAACAGTTGGTGGAGTATCTGCGGGCGCAGAACCGGACTTTTCCGTTACCGGAGGCTAAGCAATGAGTTCGCATTCCGATAACTTACCGGACCGCGTTTTGTCGATGCATGAGCAGGCGGTTCGCGAGATGGAGGAGCCACGGGACGGGAGTTCCGCGACACCGGTGGCGTTCATCTTGATGTGCTTTTTCTTTACGGCTTGGGGCGGATACTACATCGCCGACAACCCGGGCAGTTGGTCGGGACAGGAGTACAACGAACAGCCGACGCACACAGCGTTTTCGGGGCCGGCGGCGCCGACGGATCCGATGCTGTTGGGGAAGGAGGTTTTCAGCGCCTGCACGCAGTGCCATCAGGGGGACGGGAAGGGCGTAGCGGGGACGTATCCTCCGCTGGTGGCGAGCGAGTATGTGACGGGCGACGAGCGGCGGTTGGCGGCGATTCTCGTGAACGGGATCAATGGTCCGTTTGTCGTGAATGGCAGCACCTATAACGGTGAAATGCCGAATTGGCGGAGCTACTTCACTGATGAAGAGTTAGCCGCCGTGATGACTTATATTCGGAACACGTGGGGCAATAAGGCTCCGCCGGTTGCGAAAGATACCGTGGCCAAAGTTCGGGCCGAACTCGCGGCCAATTCCAATGCTTGGACGGCCGAGACGTTACCTACATTTGCTAAAGGAGAATCGAAATGAAACTGCCCATATTACCGAATACCCCGGCCCCGGTGGTGCCGTGCAAGAACTGTTGCGGCGACTGTAAGAAGAAACAACCGCAGTAAGATGCCGACTGGAGCCGAGCTTTGCGCCTGCTTTGATCCCCGCTCCGGGGCAGGCGCGTGGTGGCGGTTGGGCTCGGCGGCGTTTCTGGCCGTGAACGCGATGGTTTTGGGTCTGGCGGTGAACGGCTCGGAGGTAACTCCCGCGGAGCGTTTCGCGCTGGAAGCGGCGACTGGTTGCATTTCGGCGGGGATTGCTATTTTGTTGGGGGGAGAGTTGGTGGGTGCGGCGTGGCGCGAGTTGCGAGCGCGACGGATGAGTTTGGAGTTGTTGTTTGTGGCGGGCATTGCCGCCAGCTTTACGGCGAGCCTGCTTTCTCTGCTCCAGGGGATTGGTGGAACCTATTTCGACGTAGCGGGGTTACTGCTGCTGATTTACTCGCTAGGGCGAGAGGTGGGGCGGTATGGGCAGCAGCGGGTATTGTCCCAGTTGGCGGTTCCAGCGGGGAAGGTGGAAGCGAACGTTGGCGACCAGATACAGGTTTTGCCGGGGGAGCCGGTGCCGGCGGATGGACGGATCTTACGCGGTTTCGCGCTGATGCAGGACCATAACTTGACGGGCGAATCGTTTGCGCGGCCGATGCAGGCGGGGGACCTAGTGAAGGCGGGTTCGTTTCCGATTGACGCTTCGATTTGGATGGAGGCGACGGCGACTTCGGCGGGGAGCGAGATTGAGCAAGTCCGGGCGTTGATTGCGGACCGATTACTGCGTCCGGGGCGGACGTTGGCATTTGCGCAGCGGGTGTTGCGATGGTTTATTCCGACGGTGACGGCGGCGACGATAGCTACCTTCTTATGGCATTGGCAGGCGAATCCGTGGCCGGGGGCACTGAGCCATGCGATGTCGGTGCTGGTGATTGCGTGCCCTTGCGCGCTGGGGTTCGCGGCTCCGCTGACGGTTTGGAGCGCGATTGCCCGGCTGCGACAGACGGGGATCTTGTGCCGGTCGGGAGAGGCGCTGGAGCGGTTGGCGGAAGTGGATACGGTGGTTTTCGATAAGACGGGGACGCTGTCAGCACCGGAGGCTTACGCAGCGGCGTTGGATCTGGAGATGGACTGGTCGGCACAACAGCCTTTGTTTCTGCGGCTGTTAGCGACGGCGGAACGAGCGAGCGCGCATCCGATTGCGCGGGCGATGGCGCCGCTGTGGGACGGGGTGGAGCCGGCGCATTTGGAATCGATCCAATTGCTGCCGGGGAGGGGTTTGGCGGCGACAGTGGTGGATCGGGAGCTTACTTACCACTTAGTGATTGCCTTGGATGCGGACGTGAGCCGGCATGCGGTTGCGGTGACGATTGACGGGCGGCGGGCGGCGACGGTGTATCTGGACGAGACGCTGCGGCCAGCGCTGGCTGAGACGATTGACTCGTTGACTGCGGACCGGTTGCAGTTGGTTTTGGCGACGGGGGACGGGGCGGAACGGGCGGCGCTAGTGCCGATTGCGGACCAGCATTCCCGACAGAGTCCGCGGGAGAAGTTGGCTTTGATTGATGAATTGAATGAGCGGGGACGGTTGGTTCTGTTCCTGGGTGATGGGCTGAACGACGGTCCGGCGATGGCGGCGAGCCATGTGGGGATGACGGTGCCGACGGCTTCGCCGGCGATTCAGGAGGTGGCGAGTTTGTTGAATTTGAATGCCGATTGGCGGGCGCTGCCGGTGACGTTGCGGATCGCACGGCAGGCGGTGAAGGCGCTGCATCGGAACATTGCGGTGGCGTTAGCGTATAACCTAGTGGGAATGGCGGTGGCGGCGGCGGGATGGTTGAATCCAGTGACGGCGGCGTTACTAATGACGGTTTCGAGTATTACGGTGATTTTGATGGCGCTGAACGTATTAAACATCGAGGTGGCGGGTGAAGATCGCGTTTTGGTTGACTAGTTTGGGGCAGGTGTTGGTGCTGGGATTGCAGTATCCGGCGGATCCGCAGTGGTTGTTGGCGGCGGCATTGTTGGCGGTGGTGACGGCGCTGGCGTGGCAGATCCGGACGGTGCTGCCGGTGCATGCGGATATGTTTTTAATCATGACGGCGTTTGGCGGGTTTGGGATGGTGGTGGGGGGATATGGGCAGCCGATTTGCCACCATTCGTGGGCGGGGACGGTGGGGATGTTGGTTTGCGCGGTGCCGCCTTCGCTTGGTTTTGCGCGGTGCTTGCAGGGGACGCGGCGGTATTGGTGGCTGGGGTTGGACTTACTGGGAATGCTAGGGGGAATGGAGATGGGGCATCGGCTGGCGCTGGGGGCGAATCCGTGGGTGATGCACTTATCGATGTTAGTCGGTATGAACGCGGGGATGACGTTACGGCTTGGCGTGGAGGAGTTGGTTCGCCGCTTGGAGCGGCGTGATGTCACCTTGGCGGACGGCGGCTTCTAGGATTCGGCGGAGGGACCGAACGGCGGGTTGGCTTTCGAAGTTGGAAATGAGCGAGTGGTGGATGGTTTCGTTCATCCAGGCGAGGGCTTGGGCGGGGCGGCGTGCCGGATTGGCGGTGGTTTGGATGGTTTGCCAGAGCTGGGGGATTCCGGTTTGGGAGAGGGCCGAACAGGTGAGGACGGGGGGTGCGGTGGCGGCGAAGAGGTGGAGGGCGGAGGAGTAGGCGTGGCGGGCGTCGTCCGCCTTTTGTAAGTTGTCGCCGTCGGCTTTGTTGATGGCGATGATATCGGTCAGTTCAAGGATGCCGCGTTTGATGCCTTGTAACTCGTCACCGGC
>JBKJLJ010001071.1:0-3778 GCA_046597015.1 Bryobacteraceae bacterium | reverse complement strand
TGGTTGGAGTCGTCCCCCGCCGCGATATTTACAAATGTAGCCCCCGTATCAATCGCCTTTGAAAACCAGTAGGAAGACTCAACCGTCGCCCCCCGTTTCGCGGCCAACGAGTAAGTCACCTTCAACGCGTCGTAGTAAGCCCGCGCCGAATTGTTAATCTCGCGAAAGTCAAAATAACGCGGATCCGGCCGGCGGTCGTTGATAGTCGCCGTCGTCTGCGCCACCCCCGCCACCGGCTCCGCCCGATTTAGATACTGCATGTAGAGTAACTTCCAAGTCCGGCTTCCCACGTACGCCGCCTCCACTTTGCCCACCAACGAGGGCAGCGGCAACTGCCACGAAAAGCTATATTGATGCGCGTAAGGAGTCCGCAAATTCTCCGGGTACGTAAATACCGTCGCCCGGGATTTTGGATCAAAAACCACCCCTTGGAGTAAGTTCAGCAGCGGTGGCGCCTGGGCTTCCACTTTTTGGAAACCTGGCGGATTCCACCGTAATTGCTGCAACGTCGCCGGAAACACCTCGCCGTATTGCGTCGAGTAAGAAGCGCGGAATCGCCGCCACGCGAGACCCACGTTCGGAGCAAAGTTATTGCAGTCGCACCGGAACGGAATCACTGTCAATTGGTTCACCTCCGATATCCCTGTCTGCGGCTGATATCGCAATCCGACCGTGACCGTCAGCCCCTTAAAAGTGCGCCAAACATCCTGGATGAACGCATTGGGTTCGTTCCGTCGAAACCCCCGATGCAGTTCGCCCAGTCCAAACGAATACCGGCTCACTTGACCCAACCGAAAGTTCGATACCGCATCCCGGCCGAAATCGTTCCGGAAGAAAATATTGCCCCGATTCGACGACGTCTCCCGTCCATTGAACTGCAACCGGGTAAACTCTCCTCCGGCTGAAAACGTATGCCGCTCGAACTGATGTTGGAATCGAGTCGAAACCCGGTAGCGGTTCTGCACCCGATCCACCGGAATTGACGAGCCCGGCCCTAATTTGTCGTAGACGGTGCCGATCTGCACTTGTGGCCCCACCGCGTTCGGCTCGGCCACCAACAGCGTCCGATTCCGCGTAAACGCCGCCGTCGAATCAATCGTCGTCTTTGCACTCCGATTATAAGTCCAAGTCAGCCGCCCATCATGCGACTTAGTCGTCGTATCCGGATTCTGCCCCGCGATCAACTGAAAGGCGTCCACCTGCTGATTCGTCCAGGTATGTCTGGCGGAGAACCGGTGATTCTTCAAGCTCTGGTCGAGCCGCGCCGTCGATGATGTTGTATCGATCGACTGCGGAGCGTTCGAATTCAACGCCCGTGCTTCGATATCGGGCCGATTCGGCACCAGCGCCGGCCAAGCCCGAAAGAACCGATTGATAATCGCGCACACCGCCGCATCGGTCGCCAGACACGACCGCTCCGCTGCCAACGGCACCAGCACATTGCCGTTCACAAAGCCGCTCCGCGTGTCGTGGGCACCTTCCAAGGCCAGAATAGTCCCCCGCCAAACGGGTGCCGCTATCCGGCCGGAAACAATGTTCTGCCGGGCCGGCAACACATCGCCCACCTGGAAAAAACTTCGCGCCGCCAGCGCCGAGTTCGCGTGCGTCCACTGCAAATTGCCGTGCACCGCCTTCGGCCGCCGCGCCGGAACCAAATGCAGCGCCGACGATGGGGTCAACCCGAACTCCGCTCCGAAATACGTCAACGCCGACGTGAACTCCGTAATCGCCGTCGCCGTCGTCCCCAACCGAATATTCGCCTCTTTCTGCGCGTTATTATCGAGCGCCGTGATGAACACGTTCTCATTCCGCCGCGCCTCGCCCGCCTGGACGTCGACCTTCCCCAGAATGTTAGTCTGCTGGCCCAGCAACGCGCCGCCCAGCAGCCCTAAGAAAAGCAGCCGCATCTACCCTAGGCCCTTAACTTTCCAGCCCGTCCGGTAAGGCCGCCTCAAGAATTGATTCGCCTCTTTGAAATTCTTGAACCGAAGCCGCGCCGAATCCCACTCCAGCGTCGTTTTCGGAAACCGAGTCGCCAAACTGCCCAGCAGCACCGTCTCGCTCAAAGGACCCGAGTAATCAAATGCCGTCGACGTTTTGGTTTTCCCCTGAATCGCCTCGACGAACTCAAAGTAGTGGTCTTTCGTCTTCAAATCCGGCAGCTTCACCTCGGCAAACGCGGCCTTCGGATACAGCGAAGGCATCTCCACATGCGGTATCAGCAGCACGCCCTTGGTCCCAATTACGATCGAGCCTTGGCTCGGTAGTTTGGTGCCTTCCACCAGCGCCTGGATCTCCGCCGCGGGGCGCTCATCTCCGTCGTACCAAGTCACCGCCACCGGCTTACCAGCCTCGGTGTATTGCGTCGCCGGAAACGTGTATTTCACAATCGCGTTCACCGCCCAACTTTGCTGGTTCGGTGCCGGACCCTCCGCCCGCACCGTCAACGGAGCCGTCAGCCCCAGCGCCCCAAAAACAGGGTCGTAGATGTGGCAACCCATATCCCCAAAAGTGCCCGTGCCAAACTCGAGCCGCTTCCGCCAATTGCCCGGATGACAATAACCCTTGATGTAGCCCTCCGGCCGCGCTACCCCGATCCAGGAATCCCAATCCAGGTTCGCCGGCACCGCGTCGGTCTCCGTCGGCCTTGGTGCCGCATCACCCCACTTTTTATTCGACCAGGCGTGGACCTCCTTCACTTTGCCGATCGTGCCCTGATGCACCAGCTCCACGGCAATCCGGTACTCCGCGTTCGAGTGAATCTGAATACCCATCTGTGTGATCCGCTTGTGCGAAGCCGCAAACTTCGCCAGTTGCCGCGCCTCATGCACATGCGATGTCAGCGGCTTCTGGCAGTAAACATCCAGCCCTCGCCGCAACGCAGCCATGGCTTGCGAGGCATGCATATGGTCCGGCGTCCCCACGCAAACCGCGTCCAAATTCCTGTAGTTTGCCGCCAACATCTTCCGCCAGTCCTGATGCACCGTGGCCTTCGGGTAGTTTGTCCCCACCCGAACCATCCGTTCGGTGTCCACATCGGCTACGCAAACCAGTTCCACGTTCGGGTGCTTGGCAATCCCATGGAGCGTGGACCACGCCATTCCTCCTCCGCCCATCGAGGCAAGACGGACGCGGTCGCTCGGCGGAGCCGAAAGCAAATTCTTCAGGAAAAACGGAGCGGCGAGAGCAGCGCGGCGAGTGAAAGTAGACATTCCTTCATCTACTGTAACGTGACTGTCACTGCCCCCGAAAGATCTCGATTTCCGGCACCGCAATCAGCCGTGCGCCCGCCGCCGCCCCCAATCCGCGATTTGCTTTCACGAACCCCGCCGTCAGCGTCAATCGGACCTGCCGGTTCGACTTTCGATTGCGAACCAGGCTATACGATTCCGCACCCGCCGACGCCACCAACGACAAATTCCGTTTGCCGACGCTAGCCCCGGTCGCCGCCTGCAGCCCATCGATGACGCTCGCCAACTCCGCATCCGCCGGCGCATAGTGAATCACCTCACAATCCGCGCTCGCCCGCCCCAACCCCAACTGCTTCATCGCCGCCTGCCCCATCCGATACCCCGCCACCGCAAACGGCCCCATCGAGCCGTGAATCGCCAACACCCGATTCAACCCCGGATCCCCCTCATCATCATGCGCCAACACCAGTGCCGGCACCACCGCCAATCCCAAAAGCCGACGTCGCGAATTCATCCTATTGCACCTCAAACGTAAAGCTAGACCAAAAACTCTCCCAGTCTGCCACCGAAGGCTCCGCGCACCGCTC
>JBKJLJ010000476.1:0-6491 GCA_046597015.1 Bryobacteraceae bacterium | reverse complement strand
GCCTTGATGCCGGCAACGACCGGTTCCGGATAATCGAAACGCGGCCCGGCGACGAGGATCGTCGTGCAATCGGCGGGGATCTCAGCTTTTTGCAGGGTTTTGATGACTTGCGTCTTGTAGTTATAACGTTCGAGCGCCGTCTTGGCGAGGCCGAAGCCATCGCCGGTCATCTCGTCGAAGCCAGACTCTCCGGCACCGGAGAGGGTGCACACCATCCGCTCGCCCGTTTTGAGGGTGCGAATGATCGCGCCGGTGACTTCTTCTTCGGTCAAGGCCCGAGCCTCTTCGCGCTTGATGCCGTTTTCAACGAAGACTTGCCCGAAGCTGCGAGCGCCCAAAGCGCGGGCCAACTGGGGGCTCTTTTCGGGGTCGATGTAGTCGACTCGCAGCTTGGACGAAAGATTGCTGTAGCGATCGAGAAGGTCGCGCGAACCGATGAACCGTTCGGTCTTGTCAACGACAGTGATCTTGACCTCGTTCGGCAGACCCTTGACGATTTTCTCGGTCTGATCCGAGAGCGAGAAGCGCTTGTTCGTGGTGGAGTCAAACGACTTGTTGTAGCGATTGGCCAGGAAGTTGATGCCGGCGAGGATCGCGACAAAAACGATAATGTAGGTGCCCGCGTAGGCGGTGTATCGAACTTGACGGCTCGCCATTACGACCTCCACCGCAACGATTCGAGCGACCGCGTGGTAAGAAAAAGACCAAGCACGATGACCGAGACGTAGAAGATGACATCTTTGGAATCGATGACCCCTTTCGAGAACGGCTCGAAATGGGAGGTCAAGGAGAGGTAGGCCAGGACCTTGGCCCACGCGTCCGATTTGAAACCGGTGAACCAGTCGAAGGTCCACATCAGGAGCGAGACGCCGAAGGTGGCCGCGCCGGCCAGAATCTGATTTTTCGTCGTGTTCGAAATGAAGCAGCCGATAGAAAGCAGGCAGCCGCCTTGGAGCAACATACCCAGGAAACTCGTGGCCACCGGCCGCCAGTCCGGACTGCCGAACAGGAAGAGGACGCTGAGGTTGAGGAGCGTCAACGACAAGATGCAGGCGTACATTGTCAGCGCGCCCAGCCACTTGCCGAGCACAATTTCGTAGTCCCGAATGGGCGAGGTGATGAGGAGTTCAATCGTGCCCGACCGTTTCTCTTCGGCAAACAGGCGCATGGTGATCATCGGAATCAAGAACAGGGAGATGACGCCAACGTTCATCATGACGGGCCGGATGACCCATTCGTTGATGTCCATGGGGCCGCCGCGGCCGGCCTGGGCCCCAATCGAACGATCGAGGAAGTAGCCCACTGCGACATACGAAAAGAAGCCGGACACGACGGCGTAAATCGTAAGCAGCGCGTAGGCGATGGGGGAGACGAAGTAGCTCTTAACTTCTTTTTGCCAGATGGTTAGGATGTTGTTCATGCGGATACCTCCGACGCGGTGAGTTGGAGGAAAACCTCTTCGAGGCTCATGCTGACCGGCCGCAACTCGGTGAGATTCCAGCCGGCTTCGACGACGGCGCGGGCGAGATCCGCGCGGATGTTGCGCCCTTGCAGGCTCTCAATTTCGAAGGCGCACGACGAGTCCTGGGTTAGCTTGAGGATGACGCGGCTGACACCCGCGACGCGTTCCAGTTTCTCCTGGACGATGCCAGTTTCGGACTGGCCTTCGACGGTGAGCCCGATCACCTCGGAGCCCCGCATGCGGTTCGTGAGGTTCTCCATGGAATCGGTGGCCACCAGTTTGCCGCGCGAAATGATGACGACCCGTTCGCAGATCTGCTCGACTTCCGGCAGGATGTGCGTGCTCAGGATAATGGTGTGCTCGCCGGCCAGGCCTTTGATTAGGTCCCGCGTTTCCAGAATCTGCTTCGGATCGAGGCCCGAGGTCGGCTCGTCGAGAATCAGCACTTCCGGATTGTGAATGATGGCCTGCGCCAAGCCCACCCGCTGCTTGTAGCCTTTCGACAACTTGCTGACGAGCTTGTGGCGGACATCGGCCACGTTACATTTTTCGGAGACTTCATCCACCCGCTTCCGCAGGCTATTGCCGCCCATGCCCTTCAGCTTGCCGACGAAGGTCAGGTACTCCGCCACTTCCATTTCGGGATAGAGAGGCGGCGTTTCCGGCAGGTAGCCGATCCGCTTTTTCACTTCCATCGACTGGTCCATCACGTCGAAGCCGGCCACGGAGGCGGTGCCCGACGAGGGCGGCATGAAGCACGTCAGGATGCGCATCGTGGTCGTCTTCCCTGCCCCGTTCGGCCCCAGGAAGCCAACCACTTGGCCCTTTTCCACTTCGAAGGAAATATTATCGACCGCGGTATGACCCGGGTATCGTTTGCTTACGCCTTCGACTTTGATCATAAGTATTTGACTAGAGACCCATTATTTGAAATCCAGCGTCAACGAAGATGGTGTTTCCCGTGACGCCGCGCCCGAGGTTCGAACCGAGGAACACAGCGGTGTCCCCGACTTCGGCCGGGTCGCAGTTCCGACGGAGCGGCGCATGTTGCGCTACGCCGTCGAGCACTTTTGAAAAATCCTTGATGCCGCGGGCGGAGGCGGTTTTGATGGGCCCGGCGCTGATGGCGTTCACACGGATGTTCCGCGGGCCGAGATCGGCGGCGAGGTAGCGGACGCAGGCTTCAAGCGCGGCCTTGGCGACGCCCATGACGTTATAGTTTTCGACGACGCGGGTGGCACCCAGGTAGGTGAGCGTCATGATGGAACCGCCGTCGGTCATGAGCGGGGTGAGGGCGCGGGCCATGGCGACGAGCGAGTAAGAACTGACATTCTGCGAGAGCAGAAACCCATCGCGGGAGGTTTCCAGGAAAGGCCGGCTGAGGTCCTCTTTGTTCGCGAAAGCGATGCTATGGACGACGACGTCGAGCTTCGGGAATTCGGCTTCGAGGACGGCGACCAACGCCGCGAGTTCGGCGTCGTTGGTCACGTCGCAGTTCAGGATGCGGGCGGCCCCGAGCTCGGCGCCCAGTTCCTCCACTTGACCCTTCAAGCGCTCCCCTTGATAAGTCAGCAAAAGGGTCGCGCCTTCGCGGCGAAACGCCTGTGCAATCGAATACGCAATCGACCAACGATTCGCGACTCCGGCGACGAGCGCGGTCTTTCCAGCTAGCAAACCTGACATATCCCGTAAGTTTACCGCGAACTACTGGAGTTTTACCGGCTTGCCGCCTTGATCCTTACTCTTCTGCGCGGCATCCATGAAGGCGAAGATCTCCATAGTTTCGGCCATCGGCACCGGGGACTGGCCGGTTTGGAAGAATTTCACAATTTGGCCGAGCATGGGGGCGTAGTTGACTTTGATCTTCGCCGGGCCGTGGAGGATCGTTTTTTCTTTGAACACCATCGCGCCAAAATCGCCATAGGGGCGGAGCAGATGGACCGTGCCGGTGCGGCCGTCCTTCCATTTGCCGACGACGACGTCATCGCCCGAAGCGATGCGGGTGACTTCGACGCAGCCTGTGCCCATCATGGCGTAGAGCATTTCAACGGCGTGAACGCCGTACCAGGTCATATCCATTTTGTGGGAGGGGTCGATGGGACCGGGTCCCCAGACAGCGACCCCTTTGGCACCTTTGGCGTCGAGGATTCCATCGGACCAGCGGAGGCTGGACGAACTGAACCAGGACACGCCGTTCTCCTTGGCGAGTTTGGCGATCGCGAGGGCGTCGGCTTGCGTGGCGGCGAGCGGTTTATCGATGAAGACGGGTTTCTTGTGCTTAAAGATCTCCCGGGCCTGGGCGAGATGGATGCGACCGTCGACGCTTTCGAGCAGAATCGCGTCGACTTTTTCGCAGAGGGTTTTGATGTCGGGCACGATCTCGACGCCCCATTTGTCATGCAACTCCTTGGCATAGCCTTCGACGCGGGAGCGGCTGGATTCAATGTCGCTGCTACCCCCTTTGTAGGCGGCGACGATTTTCGCGCCGGGCTGGTAGTCCGGGCTCTTCGGATCATTCAGGATTTTCACGAACGCGATCACGTGTGAGGTGTCGGTCCCGACAATTCCAACGCGCAGGTCTGCGGCCATCGCAAGGATAGCGGAGAATAGGAAGACTGAAACGGCTTTCATCACATGGAATTGTATCGTAAGTGAATCTTGAAACCCCGCTCGTTTATGTGAAAGGCGTGGGACCGCAGCGTGCGGCGATGCTGGAGACCAAGGGTTTGGTCACGGTGGCCGACCTTCTCCACTACCCTCCATTCCGCTACGAAGACCGGTCGAACCTGAAACCGATCGACCAATTGGCTCCGGGCGAAATGGCGACCGTGCTCGTCGAAGTGCGGGCGACGAAGCTGCCCGTGCTGAAGAATAAGCGTGTCGGCCTGTTCGAGGCCACGCTCGGCGATACGGGGAAGATGCCGCTGATCGGGCGGTGGTTCAACGGCGGCTACCTGGCAAAAGTGCTGGCCGAAGGGATGCGGCTGGCCGTTTACGGCAAAGTGGAGTTCGACACCTATCGCGGCGAACTGTTGATGAAGAATCCGGAGTTCGAGATTCTGTCCGAGGACGACGAGGACGGCGACACGACGCTGCACACGGGCCGGGTGGTACCGATCTACGAAGCAGCGCAGCGGGTGAGCCCGAAGATGATGCGGGTGCTGATGCGGCGGGTGCTGGACTCGATCCCACCGATCGACGACATGCTGCCCCAGAGCCTACGCGATCAGTTAAAGCTTCCCGACCGCTGGACCGCGATCCAACACATCCACTTTCCCAACGAAGAAAGCGACATCCGGCTGCTGAACGCGTTCCGTTCGCCGGCGCATGTGCGGATGATCCTCGAAGAGTTTTTCTGGCTCGAATGCGGTCTGGCGTTGAAGCGCCACAAGGCTCGCGAAGTGATTGGGATTCAGTTCGCGCTGAACGAACAGGTGCGCGAAAAGATCAAGGCCATGCTGCCGTTCAAACCGACGGGCGCGCAGAAGCGCGTGCTGGGCGAGATTGCTCGGGACATGGCGGCACCGCAGCCGATGAGCCGTTTATTGCAGGGCGACGTCGGTAGCGGCAAAACGCTCGTAGCCGCCGAAGCGGCTATCATCGCGATCGAAAACGGGTACCAGGTAGCGGTGTTGGCCCCGACGGAAATTCTGGCGTCGCAACATTTTGCCTACTTCAAGAACCTCTTCAAAAAGCTCGGCTACCAGTGCGTCATGCTCTCGGGTTCGTTCAAGCCGAAGGAGAAGGACGCCATTCGACGCCTGATCGCCAGCGGCCTGATCCATGTGGCAATCGGCACCCACGCATTGCTCGAAGACGACGTTCAGTTCCACAAACTGGGACTGGCGATTGTCGATGAGCAACATCGGTTCGGCGTCATGCAACGGCTGCGATTGATGGAGAAGGGGCAGAAGCCAGACGTGCTGGTGATGACGGCGACACCGATTCCGCGGACGCTGGCGTTGACCGTTTACGGCGACCTGGATACTTCCGTAATCGACGAACTGCCTCCCGGCCGACGCCCGATCATTACGACCCACGTCGCCTCGCCCCGGATCGAGGAAGTCTGGTCGTTCGTGCTCGGCGAAGTGGAGACGGGACGCCAAGCCTACGTCGTTTATCCGGTGATTGAAGAGAGCGAGACGCAGGCGATGAAGGCCGCTGAGCAGATGTACCTGATGTTGTCGCAGACGGTATTCCCGCAGTTTCAAGTTGGCCTGCTGCACGGCAAGTTGGCGCAGAGCGAGAAGGAGTCCGTGATGGCGGCCTTCAAGCAAGGCACCTTGCAGATCCTGGTTTCGACGACGGTCATCGAAGTGGGTGTCGACGTACCGAATGCCACCGTGATGGTGATTGAGCAGGCGGAACGGTTTGGATTGGCGCAGTTGCATCAGTTACGTGGGCGGGTGGGACGGGGCGGGAATCAGAGCTACTGTCTCCTGGTGACCGAGAAGCTGAGCGAAACGGGCAAGGAGCGGATTCGGACGATGGTGGAATCGAACGACGGCTTCTACATCGCTGAAATGGATTTGCGGCTGCGCGGCCCGGGCGAGTTCTTTGGAACCAAACAGAGTGGACTTCCCGCCCTGCGCTTTGGCAACATCCTGCGCGATAGCGAACTGCTCGAAATTGCGCGTAACGAAGCGAACGCGTTCATCGATCATCCGCCGAGTGAGACGGCGTTGCGGCAGGCCGTGACGTACTTGCGCGAACACTGGCAACGCCGTTACGGCTTAGTATTAGTAGGGTAAATATGCGAGTTATTGCTGGAGAATTTCGCAGCCGCCGGCTGCAGAGCGTGGAAGGGATGGACGTGCGGCCAACGCCGGACCGTTTGCGGGAAGCGCTGTTCAATATTTTGCAGACCCGTTTGCAAGGGTCCGTTTTTGCCGACGCTTATGCGGGCACCGGGGCGGTGGGGCTGGAGGCCTTAAGCCGTGGGGCGAAACGCGTGCTGTTTATCGAGCGCGACAAAGAGGCGCTGCGGACGATCTTCGAAAACATCAAGGCACTCGAGGTGCAGGGCCGG
>JBKJLJ010000472.1:0-4768 GCA_046597015.1 Bryobacteraceae bacterium | reverse complement strand
GGGAACTCCCGTGGGTGCGGGAAATATTGGACTAGGGGAGCACGTTGCCGTCGGCATCCATCATTTTCACCTCGCCAAATCCCAACTCCTTCAGCCCCTTTTCTACCTGCGCCCGATCGCCCACGACCACATAAACCATCCGGGTAGGCCGCAACACAATCTCCGCCGCGGCGCTAATATCCTTTCGCTCCAAAGCATTCACGCGCTGGGCGTAAGTCGTGAAATAATCCTCGGCCAGCCCGTAACGATTGATCTCGGCGATATCTCCCAACACCGCAGCCTTCGTCTCCCGTTCACCCGCTAAGGAAAGCGTTAAATTCAGTTTGCTCTTGGTAACCTCTTCATCGGTTACCGGCCGATCTTTGATGATCGCCCGCAGCTCTTTGTCAATCTCTTGCAGCGACTCTTTCGTCTTGTCACTCTGCACCGGCGCGTAGGCCATAAAGGTCCGCTGCCCCCGCGCGCCCAGCACCATCGTCTGCGCGCCGTAGGCCCAGTGCTTGTCCTCCCGCAAGTTCATATTCAGCCGAGACGTAAACGCACCGCCGAGAATCGTGTTCATCACATCGATCGCAGCTTCGTTCGGGTTCGCCCGCGGCGGCGCCAAGTGGCCCGCCAGAATCATGCTCTGGACCGCTCCTGGCTTATCGATCAAATAGATCGTAGTCTTGTCGAGCGGAGCCACGGTGGCCAGATTCTTCTTCGGCACCACCCCGCTCTTCCAACCCGCGAACAACTTCTCCAATTTCGGTTGAATCTCGGCCATCGTCGCATCGCCCACCACGAGCAACGTCGCGTTGTTCGGCTTCACCCACGTCGCATGGAACTTCTCAAGCGACGCCCGCGTCATCTGCTTCACGCTCTCTTCCGTCCCACTGCCCGTCAGCGGATTCCCATAAGCGTGGCCCTTCCCGTACAACAAGCCCGGCAAAACGCGCTGCGCCAGCGCCACCGGCTGCACTTTCTCGCGCTGAATGGCAGCAATCTGCTGCGCCTGCACCCGTTTGAAATCCGCTTCCGGAAACACCGGATTCAACACCACATCGGCAAACAGATCGAGCGATGGATCCACATTCATCTTCAACGCCGAGAGCGATACCGACGACATATCCAGGTTCGAACCCGCGCTCAGGTTAGCCCCCAGGTTCGCCGACTCATCGCTAATCTGCAACGAACTGCGCCGCTTCGTCCCTTCCAGCAGCATCCGCATCGCCACCCCGCTCGCCCCGGCCAGGCCGCCTTGATCGGCCGCATAGCCGGCGTCCAACTGGAGATTGAAGTTCACGACCGGCGTCTCATGCCGCTCGGCCAAAATCAGTTTCAACCCATTCGAAAGCGTCGCCCGCTGCAGGGCCGGCATCCGTAGCGCTGGCGTCGGGCCGGGCTTCGGCAACTCCTTCCGATCGACGTCCTTGGAGTATTCCTTAAACGTCGGGGTCGGCTGAATCTCGAGGATATACGCGCCCTTCCCCAGGAACGAATTCGCCTCGGTCTTCACCTCGTCCGCCGTCGCCTCGTTGGTCCATCGGATCGAGTCTTCATAACAACCGGCGTTGCCAGTGTAGACCTCACAAGTCGCCAACACATCCGATTTCCCCCCGAATCCGCCAATCCGCTCCACGCCGCGCAGAAAGGCAGCCATCCCTTGGGTCTTGGCGCGGGCCAACTCGGCCGCCGTCGGGCCATCTTTCAAGAACCGAGCCAACTCTTCATCCACCGCTTTCTCTACCGCCGCGACGCTCCCGCCCGGCTTCACCGTCGCGGTAATCGAAAACATCCCCGCGATCTCGAGCCGTTCATTCTCGGCGGTCACGATGGTCGCAATCTGGTCTTGATAAACCAGCCGGCGATACAGCCGGGACGTCTTCCCCCCGGCCAATATCGCCGCAGCCAAATCCAACATTTCGCCGTCCCGCGTTCCGTACCCCGGCACGGCCCACACTTTATACAACCGCGCCTGCGGAACTCGATCCACCGCAACCTCGCGAATCGGATTCGTCCGCTGCGGAACCCACGCCTGCATCCGCGTCACCGGCGGGCCCGGCGGAATCCAGCCAAAATACTTCTCCACTTTTTCTTTCGCCGTCGCCGCATCCACATCGCCAGCGATCGCGATCACCGCATTGGCCGCCCCGTAGTAGCGTTTGAACCACTCCTTCACATCCGGCAACTGCGCCGCCTTCAAATCGGCCTCCGATCCAATCGCGCTCCAGGAGTAAGGATGTCCCGGCGGAAAGACGCCTTTCAGAATCAGATCCTCCGCCAGCGCATACGGCTGGTTCTCCCCTTGCCTTTTTTCGTTCATCACCACCCCGCGTTGTTCATCCAGCCGAGCCTGGTCCACCACCCCGAGCAGATGGCCCATGCGGTCGCTCTCCAGGAACAATAACTGGTCCAGCGCTGGAGTCGGCGCGTTTTGAAAGTAGTTCGTCCGATCAAAATAGGTCGTGCCGTTCAGGTCCGTGGCCCCAATTCGCTCCATCGCCTGGAAATAATCCTGGTTGAAGTTCTCGCTCCCGTTGAACATCAAATGCTCGAAAAGGTGAGCAAAGCCAGTACGCCCCGGCTTTTCATTTTTCGACCCCACGTGGTACCAAACATTCACCGCGACAATCGGTGTTTTCCGATCTTCGTGGACGAGCAACGTCAATCCGTTCGTCAACACGAACTTTTGGTACGGAATCTTGATTTCAATCTTACCTGCCGACTGAGCGAAGGTAGTCGCAGCCAACAGCAGGCCGAGCGCGAGGGTTCTCATAAATCCTTTGTAGCATGGGTGTAATGATTTCCCGCCCAGCCCTCTTCGCCGTCCCCGCTTTTCTCGCCCCCACCCGGTACAACCTCCTGTTTCTGATGTCGGACCAGCATCAGCGCCGCGCCTCTGGCTGCTATGGCCACACCCAAGTCCGTACCCCGAACATCGACCGCCTCGCCAACCGTGGGCTCCGCTTCGAAAGTGCCTACTGCCCCTCCCCTGTCTGCGTCCCCTCGCGCGGATCACTGATCACCGGGCTTCATCCGCACACCCACGGCGCAAAAATCCTCGAAGACGCTCTACCCACCTCAAACCGTACTATTGCCCATTACTTCGCTGAAAAAGGCTACCTCACCGCCGCCATCGGCAAGATGCACTTCGTCGACGAAACCCAGCGTCACGGCTTCGCCCATCGCCTCCACGAAGGCGATTTTACCGTCAGCCTTACGCCCGCTCAGCGCCAACAAGTCCGTCACGACCACGGTGACGCCGGCGGCATTAATGGCTCCGCCTCCGAACTCCCCCTCCAACTTTTCCAGGACCACTGGTTCGCCGAGCAGTCCGTTACGTTTCTCCACCAAAACAAATCGAAGCCGTTCTGTCTGTGGGCTTCCTTCCTCCAGCCCCACACCCCATTTCGGCCCCACCGCGACTACTTCGCCAAATACGTCCCCGAGCAATTGACCCTCCCGCCCCGCCCCGTGGGCGACCTCGAAAACGGTTTCCCCGGCAACCTTATCCGTGCGAAAGAACGCGGCTGGGCCCAGCAGTCCGACCCCGACGCCCGGCAGTCCCTCGCTGGTTACTACGGCAACATCTCCCAAATGGATTCCTACGTGGGCCGCGTCTACGACACCCTTTGCGAACTTGGACTCGGCAAAAACACGATCGTGGTCTATACCTCCGACCACGGCGAAATGGCCGGTGCCCACCGCACTTGGACTAAGCACAACATGTATGAAGAGTCCGTCGGTGTCCCGCTCGTCATCTGCATCCCCGATGGCCCCAAGGGCGTCCGCCGCGAAATCGTCGAGCAGATCGACCTCTTCCCGACCCTGACCGAGCTTTGCGGCTTAGGCTCCGTGAAGCTTCCCGGCCGCAGTCAGAAAGCCCTCATCGAAGGCCACCGCCATACCCCTCGAGAGTTCGCCTACAGCGAGTACTACTTCTGCCGCAAGGTCTTCACGAAGGACGACCGCTATGTCGGCCGCCCCCCGCTGTTAATGGTCCGCACCGCGCAGTACAAACTCAACTACCTCTCCTGGGACCGTTGCGAACTTTTCGACGTGCAGAAAGATCCCGGTGAATTCTCGAACCGCATCGACGATCCCGCGCTCTCCGGTGTCGTCCGCGAACTGAAACTCATCGCCGAGCGCCAATTCCGCGCTTAGGAGCCTACCCCGCGTCCGCTTACCCACCTCCTCCGCCCTTTGCAGCGAAGCGGAGGAGATGGATCAGACTGCATCAACTAATTCGGAAGCACGACTCCATCAACCACATGGATAACCCCGTTCGACTGCATCACGTCCGCCTGCGTCACGGTCGCCATCCCGCCTTTCTCATCCGTCAGCATCAACTTGCCGCCCTTCATCGTCGCGGTCAGCGTCCCGCCCGCCACCGTCTTCAACATCGCTTTACCGCTGCCCATTTTGATCGCCTTCTTCAAGTCCGCCGCCGACATCTTTCCAGCCACGACGTGATAAGTCAAAATCTTTGCCAAAGCAGCTTTGTTCTCCGGCTTCAGCAACGTATCAACCGTCCCGGCGGGCAACTTCGCAAACGCCGCATTCACCGGCGCAAACACCGTGAACGGCCCCGGACTCTGCAGGGTGGCAACCAGGTCGGCCGCCTTCACCGCCGCCACCAGCGTCGTGTGGTCAGCTGAATTAATCGCGTTCTCCACGATGTTCTTCTTGGGGAACATCTCGTGGCCGCCTACCATCGGGTTCTTAGCAAAAGCCGAAAACGCCAATAAAACAAGGGAAAGAGGAGTATTTAGTCTCATGCCCTTGT
>JBKJLJ010000373.1:0-4801 GCA_046597015.1 Bryobacteraceae bacterium | reverse complement strand
CGCGGCTGAAGGCAGAGTTGAAGATCGCCGAAACGCAGGTAAAAGAGATCGCCTTGGGGCAGCCAGCAACGGTGGATACGCGGAACGGTCTGATCCACCGTCGCCGGTTGCCCCAGGGCGATCTCTTTCACCTGCGTTTCGGCAATCTTCAACTCTGCCTTCAAGCGCGTCGGCTGCGCGATTTTCGCCAGCGCCGCGCCCATCAATATTTTCTGCCCCACTTCGACTGACATCTGCTGCAACACTCCCGCCGCCCCGGCCCGTACCTTCAACTGCCCTACCTGCTGTTGCTTCAGGGTCCGCACCGCTTTCTGCTTCTCAATCTGCACCTGCTGCGAACCCAGCTGCGCTTCCACGGACTCCTTAGTGATCTCAATCCGCTGCCGCTCGATCTTGTAGCGACCTTCGAGCTCGTCGGCCTTCGCCTTCGAAAGCTTAAATTCCAGGTCCGCCTTCAAACCCAATTTCAACAACGCTTCGTCGCGTTCCGACGTCAGCCTCGCTTGCACCAACTCCGACTGGACCCGCGCCGCCGCGGACTCCTGATCGAGCCGTGCCGATTCCAACTTCACCTTCAAATCTTTGTACGTTGCCTCGGCCTGCTTCACGGCCCAATCCGCGTCCACCGCCGCCAACTGCAACTCCGGATTCGAGAGCTCCAGCAATACCGTGTCCGTTTGCACCGCGGCGCCGGCCCGCAGGAAGATCCGGTCCACCCGACCGTCGGTGATCGCGGGAACGAAGAGAATCTCCTCCGGCACCAGCGTCCCCATGCCCCGCACGTTCCGCAGCATGGGGCCGCGCTTCACCGTATCCGGCCACAAGGTCGACGCTTCCACTGCTACCGCCGCTGGCTGGAGCTTCGATAACCAAAAGGTCAGCCCGCCTCCCGCCGCCAACACCACCACGGCCATGATGGCCCGCTTGATGTTCTTCTTTCTGGATACTCCGGTCCGGGCTACGTCCATAGGGTTGCTTCCTTCCTCCATAATCGCAAGCGCCGGGCCAAAGGGCACGGCGCTTGCAAATCATCACGTTAACGGTACCACCGGACGTTCGAAGTGTCCGCTTATGGGACGCAGGTGCGCGGGATTAGCGCAAAGACAGAATCAGACTCTCCACCCGTTCGGCGTCCTTGGCGCGCCGCTGGGCCCGCAACATCCGCGCGTAGGCTTGGTAAGTCGCCGTGATTCGAGCCCGTTTCTCCGCTGGAAATTCTCGGGCGAGCACGGAGGCTTCCCCCAATGCCCGTTCCGCCCGAACGAAATCCTGCTTCTGGAGGTAGACGACCGCCAACTCCGTCAGCACACAGGCACCTCGCTCCGGTTGCGCGCTCACCTCCGGGGCCAGCCCGCTGAGTAACGTCTCGGCTTCCGTCCACCGGCGTTGCAGCAGCAGCGCCTGGGCTAGATGGTGCCGCGCGTTGATATCGGTGCTATCGCTTTTCAACACGCGCCGAAATAGGACTTCGGCCCCCGTGGCCTTCTCTTGTTGTAGGAAGAGCGCTCCCAAATTCTCGACGATCGTCAACGTCTGCGGATGGGTCGGCCCCAGCTTTGCCTCGGAGACCGCCAACGCTTTCCGGTACCACGGCTCCGCCTCCAGCCAATGGCCGCGATCCACCTCTAAGTCGCCTAAGTTATTCCAAATCGCCGAGACCGTGGGGTGCTCCGGTCCGATTAGTGGCAGGGCCACCGCCTCCGCTCGCTGCAACAGGACGAACGCCTCGTCGAGCCGATTTCGCTTCCGCAGGAGCGTAGCCAAGTTATTCAACGCGGAGGTGAGCGCTTCTTCCGGCGGGTTTGCGTCGCGAATCGCCAGGGCTTTGCGGTAGGCGGCTTCAGCGCCAGATAGGTCGCCCCGATCCTGCAGCACCGAACCCAAATTGTTGAGCGAACTCGCGATGTCGGGATGATTGGCGGGTAACTTCTCCATTCGAATTCCAAGCGCCTTTTCGATTGCGGCCTGCGCGCGCTCGTACTGCTTCCGCAGCCGCAGCATTGACCCCAGATTACTAAGTGTTGTCGCCTGTTTCAATGTCGAACTGTCCGCCAACTTCTCTCGCATCGCGAGCGCCGAGTTGTAAAGCTCCTCGGCATGGTCGTAGCGGCCTGCCAGTTTCTCCGCTTCCGCTTGGTTGTTTAGCGTGGTTGCCAGATCCTCCGACGCCGGGCCGTAGGCCATCCGCCAGAACCCCGCCGCCCGTTCGTACTCTGCCGCCGCCGTCCCGTAGCGTGCGGTCTGGTGTAACAAGGATGCGTAGTTATTGTGCGCCTTCGCTCGCAGGAACGCCGGAAATTGATGTAGCGCGGCGGCTTCCACTACCCGTTCGTAAATACGCTCCGCCTCCGCTCGGTCCTGGCGGGCGACTTGTAGGGCCGAGCTCAAAAGAAGCTCCCAATCCTCAATTCGCCGTAACTCCGGGATCTCCGGGAGTGAAACTAGTGCAAACAACAGATGGAACATGCTGCCTCCTGCTCCCCATATACGGCCTAACCGACCAACCGTTCGAAGAATGGGGCGAGCTCCCTTGGGCCGGGGTAGAACGGCGCGTGCCGCCTTGACCTATTGCAATTTGACTTAAAAGTCGATAGAGTTTCGACACTATGTGGAAAGGTCTATTCCTGGTTCTCTCGCTCGCCGTCGTCACCTTCGCCCAAAGCGAACGCGGCCTTATCGCTGGCACGCTCACTGATCAATCGGGCGCCGCCGTGCCCGCTGCCGAAGTCGTGATCGTCAACCGCGATACCAACGCCGCCTTCAAAGCGACCTCTAATGCAACTGGCGAATTCACCGCCCCTAACCTTCTCCCTGGAACCTACCGCATCACGGTAACCGCGGCCGGCTTCAAACGTTACTTACAACAGAACGTGGTCGTCGCCGCTTCTTCTTCTGTCCGCCTTGAACTTCAACTCCAACTCGGTCAGGTGTCAGAGCAGATTGAGGTGACGGCTTCAGCGGCCGCCATTCAAACGGATAACGCCAAGGTCTCCACGCAAGTCCAGAACAAACTCGTCGACGAGCTTCCGCTGGTCGTGGGCGGTGCCATGCGCAGCCCCTTCAACCTGGTTGCCGTAGCGGCCGAAGCCCGGGGCGACGGGCAGCGCCTTTCGCTCGGGGGTGGTCAAGCGGCCGCCTGGGACGCCACTCTCGATGGCCACAGCGTCGGCACCAATCGTTCCGGTGACACCGCCGAAGCGGCTCTCAATACGCCGTCCGTCGAAGGCCTCACTGAATTCTCCGTCGATACCAATGGCTTCAAAGCCGAATACGGCCAAGCCGGCGGCGGCGTGATGAGCTTCGCCTCCAAGTCCGGCACCAACGACATCCACGGTACGGTCTATAATTTTCTCCGCAACGACGCGATGGATGCCCGCGGCTTCTTCCCGGCCAAGCGGAGCGTGTATCGCCAAAATGACTTCGGCGGCACGTTCTCGGGTCCCTTGCGGATCCCCAAAATCTACGATGGTCGCAACAAAACCTTCTTCTTCGCCGCGTTTGAAGGCTTCCGGAACCGCGTCGGGGCGAACGACACCATTCTTTCGGTGCCTACCCCCGAGATGTACCGCGGCGATTTCCGCAACTGGGTTGACCAGAGCAATCGCCCGATTGCCATTTACGACCCCAACACCATTCGCGCGAACCCGGCCGGTACCGGTTCGATCCGCGACGTCTTCCCGAACAATCAAATCCCCGCCAACCGCATCTCTCCCACCGCCGCTTCCATCGCCACCTTCGGCGCTGGCGTCGCTCCGAACCGTGGCTTCGCCCCGGGTACCTCTGGCTACGTCCGCCAAAACTATCTCGTCACCGGCGGCACCGAAATCACCCCGACCGACAAATGGTCGGTCAAAGGCGACCAGCTTTTCGGCTCGAACCATCGCGTCAGCTTTCTCTGGAATACGACCGAGTTCCGACGCAAACCCGGCCCCTCCGGACCTCCCGGACTTCCCCAACCCCTCTGGAGCGGACAGCTCCAGGCCTGGGATACCGAGGCCTACCGGCTCACTCACGATTGGACGATCTCTTCGCACATGGTCAATCACCTCTCCTTTGCGAAAAACACGTTTACAAAGAATAGCTTCTCCGGCAACGTCGACAAGAACTGGAAAGACAAGGTCTGCATCAAGAACGTGGTCGACTGTAACCAGAACTTTCCCACCATCAATTTCACCGAATTCTCCGGATGGGGCAGTGCATCTTACAACGGCACCAACCAGCCCGGCTGGGGCCTGAAGGACGATCTCAGCTACGTCCGCGGCGCTCATACGTTCAAGTTCGGTTTCGCCTTCCAGCAGCAGAACGCCGACGGCTTTGGCCAGCAGGACATCGCCGGTCGCGCCGACTTCAGCTACCTCAGCACCAGCATTCCCGGCAATACCAGCTTCCCCGCCAGCGGCGGCAGTTCGTTCGCTTCTTTCCTGGTCGGCGACGCCTTCCTCGGCCGCACCGAGACCATTCGCAACGTCACCCAGCGCTACCCTTACTACGGCTTCTACGCGCAGGACGATTTCCGGATCTCCCGCAAGCTCACGGTCAACTACGGCCTCCGTTACGACGTCACCATGCCCCCCACTAACGGGGCCGATGAGTACTCCGATTTCAATCCAGACCGTCCGAACCCCGGGGCCAACGGCCGCCCGGGCGCGCTGTGGTTCGCGGGCTTTGGGCAGGGCCGCGAAAATACCCGCAGCCTGGTCCCCGGTTGGTACGGCGGCGTTGGCCCCCGCATTGGACTCGCCTACACCCTCGACCCCAAAACTACGATCCGCTCCGGCTACGGCCGGTCGTTCTCGCGCGT
>JBKJLJ010000269.1:0-3686 GCA_046597015.1 Bryobacteraceae bacterium | reverse complement strand
ATCGCTACGATCCCGTCCAATCGACAAACGATAGAGACCCAATTCCGCGACGCCGCGCAGAAGTTCGTTGGTTTTAGGCCACTCACGCCGCCCCGCGTGTCGTCCAACCCGGCAGGCGTCGAACTCGCCAGCGGCTACGGACCTTTAACAAGCGGCGGAGTGTGTCAATTGGTCATTGCTACGCGGGACCGGTCGAGCGTCGCCCTGCTGATCACCGCCGAATCGGCCACCACCCTGGAGCGATATCGCCAGGAAATCGACAAAGTGATTCAAACGCTGAAGTATGCCAAAGTAGCAGCCATCATCCCCGCTTCCCATCCGATCCGTCAATAGTCTTTCGGCCAGGGATACCGCTTCTTGCCCGCTTCCGGATGAACCGGCCCCGCCGGTAGCGTTCCCTGCCATTTCAGCAATCGGCTCGATAGTCGCTTTACTACCCCCGCCTCTCGCCCAGCCATATTCGCGACTTCGCTCGGATCCTGCGGAATATCGTAAAGCTCCACTCGGCTGCCATCCGGATTCATCAGCAACTTCCAGCGGCCCTCGCGAATCGCGAGCCTCGGCGATTGATGCAGTTCGCTGCCATAAACCGGCTCCCGCCACTCCCAGAACAGCGGTCGTTTCCTCGCCACCGGCTTGCCCAGCAGCGATGCGGAAACGTCCTCCCCGTCCAGGGCCGTCTTACCTGGCAATCCCACCCCGGCCAGCCGGCACACCGTCGGCAGGTAGTCGATGCCTCCAATTACCGTCTCGTTATCCACCTTTCCGGCCGGCGTCTTCCCCGGCCACTGCACTACGAAAGGAAGCCGAATCCCGCCCTCATACAAACTTCGCTTCAGCCCCCGAAAAGGACCAGCCGAAGCCGCCCCGCCATAGTGCGACGTGAACGGATAAATATCATTTTCCGGACCGTTATCGCTAGAAAAAACAACTACCGTATTCTCCGCCAAGCCCAGCCGGTCAAGCGCATCCAGAATCCTGCCCACATGCCGGTCCATGTTCGTCAGAACACCGTAGTAGACCTCCAACCCGCTCTTGTGGGCGCCCCAACCCGGCCCGAGATCCTTATACGGGGCCATCATCTCTTCCGTCGGTTGCAGGGGCGAGTGCGGGTCATAAAGCCAAGCGTTTATGTGGAAAGGACGGTCTTTATTCTTTTCCACAAACGCGATCGTCTCGTCCGCAATCGTCTCGGCGGATCGTACCCGGCCGTCCTTCCCGCGCAGGCAGGCATCGTATTTGTCGATCCCGTATGCCTCCGGCTTTGGCGAGTTCCCGCTCAAATGCCACTTGCCGAAATGGCCCGTCGCGTAGCCCGCTTTCTGCAGCAAGCCGGTCACGGTCGGAACCTTCGGATCCAGAGAATCCGGCATACCCCGCGCCACGTTCAAATCGTGACCCGCCAGATAATCATGAATCCCCAGCCGATTCGGAAACTGCCCCGTCATCAGCCCACAGCGGCTAGCTGAACAAACCGGCTGCGCCACGTAGTACTGCGTAAATCTCAACCCTCGCCGGGACATTCGGTCCAGGTTCGGCATCTTCAATTCGCCTCGAACGTCCCAGCCTCCATAGCCCTTCTCCGCTCGATGACCATAGCTGGGCAGATCGCCCCATCCCATGTCATCGGCCAGAATGAAAATGAAATTCGGGCGTTGGGCTGCCTGGCTCGCCACCAGCGGAGTCCCCGCCAAACTCGCAAGGCCCTTCAAACACTCCCGGCGGGTCATCGATTGGGGCAACAGATTATTCATAGTTAGTCCGGAACACTCGTACGACTACTTTCTCCCGGCGCCTCCTTCATCGGCAGGCGTCGGCGACAGGATCGGTTAGGATATCATGGCTCAGCCCTCCAACTAACCCCATGCCTGCCATGAACCCGCTCCGCGCCCTCATCCTCTTAGCAACCCTTGCCGCCACCCCGCTCCTCCCCGCGGCACCACCCATCAAGATTCTCATCGTCGATGGCTACAGCAACCACGACTGGCCCCGTAACACCCCTCGCCTCCGCAGCCTCCTCGCCGCCCATCCAGATTTCCAGGTCACCGTCTCCACCGCCCCCAACACCGCCACCGCCCCCGGCTGGGACACCTGGCGCCCCCGCTTCGCCGACTACGACGTTGTCATCCAAACCTGCAACGACATCCCCGGCGGCAGTAACGGCTCCACCCCCGGTCCCCAGTGGCCCAAAGCCGTCCAAACCGATTTCGAAAACTACGTCTCTGCCGGCGGAGGCGTCTACATCTACCACGGCGCCAACAACGCCTTCCCCAACTGGCCGGCCTATAACCAGATCATCGGCCTCGGCTGGCGACCGGCCACCTTCGGCCGCGCCATCTCCCTCAGTGAAACCGGCGACCTCAAAATCCACGAACCCGGCGAAGGCGGCAACACCGGCCATGGCCCCCGGCTCAACACCGTCGTCCATCGCCGCGGCGACCACCCTATCCATCACGGCTTCCCCGCCCAATGGATGGCCGCCGAGCTAGAGGTCTACTTCTTCGCCCGCGGCCCCGCCCAAAACGTCGAAATTCTCTCCTACGCTCTAGACAATAAAACCAAGCTCTACTGGCCCGTCGAATGGACCGTCCAGTATGGCAAAGGACGCGTCTACAGCAGCACGAACGGGCACTTCTGGAAAGATCAACCCGACCCCGCCAACCTCAACGACGCCGCCTTCCAAACCATCCTCCCGCGCGTTGTCCAGTGGCTCGCTAAACGCGAAGTCAACCATCCCGTGCCCCCCGACTTCCCCACCAGCACCCAGCCCTCCCTCCGCCTCCCCCTGTTCAACGGCCAGGACCTCTCGGCCTGGGTCGCGACCAAAAACAAAAAGACCCTCGATCCCCTCGACCCCGGCACCGCCTCCCGCTTCTCCGCTAAGGACGGCATTCTCACGGTCCACCCGGCCCCACCCGGAGCCGAACAAGCCCAGCAGCGGCTGACCACTTTGCGCCAGTTAACGGGCAACTTCGAACTCCGCCTCGAATTCCGCGCCGAACCGAACGCCGACAGCGGCGTCTTTCTCCGCGGCCCCCAATTGCAGGTCCGCGACTACCTAGTCGCCGGCCCCTACAAGGCGCTTAAAAACTACAAACCCGGTGACTGGAACGAGATCGTCGTCGTCGTAAAGGACAACCTGGCCCACGCCACCTGCAACGGCGAAATCCTCGAAGCGGCCCTCCCCGTCCTGCCCTCCGGCCCCATCGGCTTCGAAGCCGACCGCGGCCGAATGGAATACCGCAATATCCGCCTAATTCCCCTTCCCTAAGAAGCAGTTACTTCCCACCGCCAAGATCCCGATACGGCTTCTTCTCCTTAACCTTGCCGGCCACCACCACCGCCTGCCTCCGCACAATCTCCATCCCGCCCGGACGCACTTGACCTGACAGCAAATGCCGATTCGGCCGCTTCCCCGCCAACTCCACCACCTTCGGCCAGTTCGCCACACGCGCATCCGCCATGTAGTTGAAGGAACCGTTTGCGATCGCATCCCCGGTGCCAAAAGCCCTCCGGGAATCAGACCCCCGGCACAATCTCCCGCACCGAATTCGGCACCGCTTCGCTCCGCGTCGTATAAACCAAGTCCAAAATCAGCGCGGCCGAGCCACCCAACGCCGAACCCGGTCCGTCGCAGGGTTCACCGCTCGCCCCAAGAGCACTGGATCCTGCCAAAACACCCAAGT
>JBKJLJ010000141.1:0-4273 GCA_046597015.1 Bryobacteraceae bacterium | reverse complement strand
ATCGGGAGCTGAAGTTTTGGCGCATTGGCAATAGGCGTGAACGGGCCGGGAGCATCCATTGCCACTTTGGCACGATCATGGCGCAGTAATCCCACTTCTTGCTGATCGTTCCAATCTGAAGTATTTTCTCGCAAAACTAATAACTCTTTCTGGCTCTTTATGAAAACTCAACGGTTAAGTATTACCGGCGAACGAGGAAAATAAAGGAGGTCGCAATTGGTAACGCAATTAATGCCGTTCTCCCTGCCGTCTTTTTCCAGCTCGCTCCCCTGGGTATATACAGTAGATCGTTCGGCAGAAGGGGAAAGTCATTAGCTTTGCCAGCCAGTATTCGGGTGATATCCACCGGCACTTCGCTACGCCTTGAACTGTTTAATACGGGCCGCAGGATCCGTGCTTTGGACGGCATGGCGTCCCGCGACAGACCACCGGCGAGACTAATAATCTGGACAACAGAGATTGATTCCCGCTCGCCAAGTTCGAACCCCCCTACTTTACCGATTTCTCCATTCACATAAACCATTTCGGCGCGTTCCACGCTAATAACATCGAACGGTTGCAACACGATGTCCTCAGCCGGGTTCACGTTTTCCCGCAAGCTCCCCATGCTGATCTCGGCGGATGTCACTTTGCCATCCGTCGATTCAACAGCACCCGGAAGCGGCAATGGTCCCATCTCTTTTCGGCGAGTGATCTTAATACGACGGCTCGCGTTTGGTTGCAGTCCACCGATGGTAGATAGGATTTCAACGAGAGTTCTCCGGCCCTGGAGCGGATAGATGCCAGGCGCCTTAAACGCACCCACAAAAAATACGGGTTCGCTGCGGAACTGGACGATCGTGACGGTGGCTTGCGGGCGTTGTACAAAAGCTCGCATTTTCTCAACGAGCAATCCCTCCACTCGTTCCAACGTCAGGCCGCTGACCGGAAGGCGGCCTAATTGCGGAAGGTTGATGGCACCGTCGCCGTCAATGAGGTAGGGGCGCTCACTGATTTCCTCCATCTCGAAGGCGCGAATCAGAATCTGATCGCCGGGGCCAAGGACATAATTGGGACGCAGTCGCCCGGACGGGGTTTCGGGAGTCGTTGCCGACGGGGCCTGGCCAGCCTGTGAAGCGGCGGCTGGTTTGGCGGGAGGCGCCTGTTGAGCCAACAGCACCGTGCTCAATATGAGACCTGAAAACATCCTATGCATCGTTTCTTCCATGATCGCCCGGTCCGTTTGGCATCAGCCTTTTTAGATTTTGATTCATCTCCGTCACTGTTTTGTCGATTGCTTGCAAAGTTTCCACTACTTCACGATCCTTTGTCTCCAACTGCGGACCGCGGATGATGTTCTGCATGGCAGAGCGAGCCAGTTCGGAGATGCTTCTGGCTCCATGCGTAGGACAGAGATCCATGAGACGGAGAAATTCCTCTTCCGACACCCGAAAGTAAACAACGCGCGTTCTTGGTTTTAAGATCGACACAGGGAGAGTTAGAGTGGGCGAATCCAGGTGGCGTCAACTTCTACAGACAACGAACGCTGCAAAAGACTGATCGAAAGAACTAACGACGACACGCCATTGGCGGAGGTAAGTACACCCTCGGCACCAGCTAAAGGCCCGTGATCAATCCTCACCCGCTGGCCGATTTTCAAAAAAGGATGCGGTTGGGCTTCCATCTCTGCCATCACGACTGTCCGAATATGGTTCAGTTCCACCGGATCGACGGGCAAAAGGTCTCGCCCCGTGCTGACCACGTGAACCACCCCGGGAGCACGAACGATATCCCCGCGGTCATCCGGATCAAAACGGCAAAACAGATACCCTGGGAAAAGAGGTTGATCGACTATTCTGACTCGATCCGACCAGCGGCGGCGTAGTTTGAAACTAGGGAGAAACGTCTCTAATCCCCGGCTTTGTAGCGCCGTCGAACTTGTTTGCTCATGATTCGACCGGACCCTAAGAGCAAACCAGGCAAAGGATTCCGCCGAATGAAAATCGCTACAATCCGCTGCTAGCATTATTCGCTTTCCCCATGCTTCCGCCCTTTCAGTCCCAACCTATGCTCTTCACACAGGTTTGGAGACCAGCTTCCGAACTCTGATTTTGCGGTGCGCTTTGACAATTGTCAATACCCATTGGTCCTAGTACTTTAGTATGAGTTATTGGGTCTGCGCTCTCCGCTAAAAGTTCGCTACAATCGAACGTGTGCAGGGGCCGCACGGGCGGATCTTTGTACCTATGCCTATGAACGCGTCTGCTCCTTCGCCAAGTTTTGCCGCTGCAGCGTCGCAGCGTGATTTTGTGAAGCTAGCTTTCGCACTCGGCGTTTTGTTGGCGCTCTGTTATTGGCAGACTGTTTCTTCCACAGCCGTCTTGTTGACTGCCAGTGAAGATATGGCACATGGCTTTTTCGCGCCGTTTGTCGGTGGGTTTTTGTTGTGGTGGAACAAGGACCGGCTGACTCCTTTGGGCGAACCCAGTTTGTGGGCGGTTCCGCTGTTGGCGTTGGGGTTGCTTCTGGCCGTGCCAGGAAGCATGAGTGCCTCGACAACCATCTCGCGTTTCGGCCTTCTTCTCTCGCTAGCTGGTGCCACGTCGGTTCTGGGGGGGACGAGTTTACTGAAAGCCGTTCGGTTCCCGTTGGCGTTACTTCTCTACACGTTTCCCATTCCGTCGGTTCTGTATGGAGAGATCACTTTACCGCTCCAACTCCTGGCCAGCCGACTAGCGGAAATGTCGTTTGAAGTCCTCGGCTACAGCGTTTTGCGCGAAGGGAATATTATTGAACTGTCGAACCAGAAACTGTCGGTGGTCGAGGCATGTAGCGGGTTGCGATCCCTGGTCACATTATCGTTTTTCACGGCTGTTTATGGTTATCTGCTCGAGAGTCGGAACTGGGTTCGCGTGCTGCTCCTTGTCGTTGCAATTCCTTCGGCGATCCTAATTAATGCCCTGCGCATCACGATGACGGGTGTGTTGGGGAAAGTTAATCCGGCATGGACCAAGGGAACTGTTCATGACGTCACAGGATGGGTCTGTTTTTCCATCGGTTTTCTGCTCGTCCTGCTGGTCCATTTTATTGTGAAGCGTTCCACACGCAAGGAGCAGGCAGCATGAACCGGCGGACAGCGATCATCGGTACGGCGGTATTGCTTCTTTCCACACAAGCGGCCCTGACCCACTGGTTATCTCGGACTGAGTTCCTGCCCTCTCCTGGACCCATTAACGAAAACATCCCGGCCACGGTTGGGAAATGGAGCCAGTTTCAGGATGGCGTGTTAGATCCGGAAGCCTATGCGGTCCTTGCGCCGGACGATGTGCTGAACCGCACCTATCGTCAGGCGAGCACACCTGATGAGCTCAACCTGTTTATCGCTTATTACAAAACGCAACTTCGGGCCAAGAATGCGCACGATCCAAAGGTTTGTTTGCCTGGATCCGGTTGGAACCCGCTGATTTCGAAGCAAATTCCGATTGCTGTCTCCGGACAGTCGCAGCCGATCTCCGTGAACTACTACGTAATTTCGAAAAATGGCGAGCAAGCTGTAGTGTTGTATTGGTTCCAGAACCATAAGAAAGTGTATGCCGACGAGCAGTTCCTAAAATTCTCCCGGGTTGTCGACAACTTTATGGAAAATCGCACTGACATGGCGCTGGTACGCATAGTCATCTCGGCAACGAAGCCTGGGTTGGAGGCCGCCACGGCAAAAGCAACCGAATTTGCCAGTCTTCTGTATCCTTCTTTGGGAAAACAATTTCCCGCCAATTAGTGACGCCCCTCTGTCGAAGAACCGCTCGCCAACCGATATACTGATTAGAATGTTTGATGTCGCGGTGTATCGTTGAAATCTCTACTCCCCCGCTCTTTGGCTTGTATCCTGATTGCTCTCCTCGTGCAACCAGCTTCCGCTCAAGCTCCATTACAATCCGGTTCGCTTCGCGTTTTGATTCTTGACGGCGCTAACGCCGTCAACAGTATCCCGAACCGGGCGGCCACGTTCCCCGTGGTCGAAGTCCGCGACGAGAACGATCTTCCTGTCGAAGGTGCCGAAGTCGTCTTTGAATTGCCCTCTTCAGGCCCCGGCGGAACATTTCCCAATCAGAAAAGTTCATTCTCCGGCCGCACGAACTTGCAAGGGCAAATACGCGCTCCTTTTCTAATGAACGCCATCGCCGGTCCTTTCGACATCACGGTCACCGCCACAATCGGCACTCGCACCGGCAAGGTAACCATCTCGCAAACGCATTCGATGCGGACGCCCGAAGAGCTTGCCGTAAAAAAGAAA